>WRKH01000253.1 GCA_009778175.1 Turicibacter sp. | reverse complement strand
CCCCCTGGGGGCCAGCCCCCAGACCCCCGCCACTTTGAAAAGTGGACAAACTTTAAATTTTGGTTGGTTTTTTCTTTAGAAAGTGGCGGGGTGCAAATTTACTTGGATTCGTGGACGGATGCTTGAAATTGCCGAGAGCGATGTCTGCGATGTTAAAAAAGAGGTGAGTTTATGGTATTGGAACGGGATATTCGGGATGGGTTGTTGCCTTATTTGGAGCTTGTGGAGCAGAATGTTGTTTTGCGAGTGTGTGCGGAAACCGATGAAAATTCCCAGAAAACTTTGGATTTCGTGAATGAAATTGCTGAAATGTCTGCCAAAGTGTCGGTTGAAAAGGTGGCACTTGAACGTGTGCCTAGTTTTGCAGTTGATAGAGTGGGCGAAAGTAGCGGGATTGTCTTTGCTGGATTGCCGCTTGGGCACGAATTTACCTCTTTCGTGATGGCACTTGTGCAAGTAAGCGGCCGTCCGCCGAAAGTTAGCGATAAGATTGTCCAGCAGATTAAAAAAATCAACCGTGAATTGAAATTTACTACCTATGTAAGTTTGAGTTGCCATAACTGTCCAGAGGTCGTTCAGGCGTTGAATATTATGGCTGTCTTGAATCCCAAAATTTCACATACGATGGTCGAGGGCGGCACTTTCCAATCGGAGGTCGAGGCAAAGGAAATTATGTCGGTGCCCAGTGTGCTATTAAACGGCGAAGAATTTGGCGGCGGCCGCATGACGTTGGAGCAGATTCTGCACAAACTCGGCGAAACCTCCGTTGACAATAGTGAATTGAACAGCAAAGACCCCTATGATGTGCTTGTTGTCGGAGGCGGGCCTGCTGGTTCGGCGGCGGCTATTTATGCCGCTCGCAAGGGAATACGCACGGGGCTTTTATCGGAGACCATAGGCGGGCAGGTACTTGAAACTTTGGGTATCGAGAATATAATCGGCACGAAATATACGGAAGGCCCTAAATTTATGGCTGAAGTAGCCGAGCATATAGCGGAATATCCAGTGGATATCATCTCGACACAACGTGCAAAATCGCTCGAAAAAAAGGAGTTGCTAGAGCTTACTTTGGAGAGCGGAGCTATGCTAAAATCTAAGACAATCGTTATAGCAACGGGGGCACGTTGGCGTAGCATTGGTGTGAAAGGCGAACAGGAATTTAAGAACAAAGGTATCGCCTATTGCCCACATTGCGACGGGCCTCTATTTGCGGGAAAAGATGTGGCAGTCATTGGCGGTGGCAATTCTGGGATAGAGGCGGCAATCGATTTGGCAGGCATTGTAAATCACGTAACTGTTGTGGAATTTATGCCAGAATTAAAGGCGGACAAGGTTTTGCAGGAGCGTTTATTTTCGCTAAAAAATGTTACTGTGGTAACAAATGCTCAAACGAAAGAAATTACAGGGACGACCAAGGTTGAGGGGTTATCGTTCGCAGACAGAGTTTCGAACGAGGCAACTTCGATCGCTGTGCAGGGGGTATTTATTCTAATCGGGTTAATGCCCAACACGGAGTGGTTAGACGGCGTTCTCGAACGCACCAAGATGGGCGAGATTATAGTAGACAAACGTGGCACGACCAACATTCCAAACGTATTTGCTGCTGGCGACTGCACCGATGCTCCTTACAAACAAATAATAATCTCCATGGGCAGCGGTGCAACGGCTGCTTTAGGGGCTTTTGATTATTTGATTAGGAATTAAGACCGTGGGGGCTTTGCCCCCACACCCCCACAAGGGGCAAGCCCCTTGACCCCATCGTTCGTTATTTTTTGGCTCGTGGTTTTGCCCAATCGCTCCAAATTTTTTGCCTGTTAGGCAAAACTTGTCCGCAACTCTCGCTAAACCTCCCAATTACGCCCGTCAAACCCAAACCAAATTTAAAGTTTGTCCACTTTTCAAAGTGGCGGGGTCAAGGGGCAGAGTCCCCATCGTTCGTTATTTTTTGGCTTGTGGTTTTGCCCAATTGCTCCAAATTTTTTGCCTGTTAGACAAAGCTTGTCCGCAACCCTCGCTAAACCGCCCAATTACACTCGTCAAACCCAAACCAAATTTAAAGTTTGTCCACTTTTCAAAGTGGCGGGGGGCGGCTGGTGTCCTGGGGACACCGTTCAGCCGTTTGCGGAGCAACTGGGGGCTGGCCCCCAGCGGGGTCTGGGGCAGAGCCCCAGGGTCTTAATAAAGTCTTTCCATAGTCTCGTTTGAAATGTCGAATTCGTGTTCGGTGGCTGGGAAATCGCCTTGTTCTACCTCTTTGCAGAAACTTGTGAATGCATCGTGCATTGTGGCCTGTAGGTTGGCGTATTTTTTTACGAACCTTGGCGTAAAATCTTTGTACATTCCCAACATATCCTGATAAACCAGAATTTGACCATCACAATGCCTGCCCGCTCCTATCCCGATTGTGGGGATTTTTAGCATCTTTGTAATATGCTCGGCAAGTTTAGCAGGTACGCACTCTAATACAAGTGCAAAAGCCCCCGCCTCTTCTATCGATTTTGCATCATTTATTAACCTCTGTGCCTCCGATTGTGTGCGTCCTCGTGCCTTGTAACTCCCAAAAGCATTAATCGATTGCGGAGTAAGCCCCAAATGTGCCATTACTGGGATTCCAGCCGCTGTAATTGCACGAATACGAGTGCATACCTCAATACCCCCCTCGAGTTTTACCGCCGCCGCCTGAGTCTCCTTTATCAATCGCCCCGCATTCTCTAACGCCGAAACGTCCGAAACCTGAAAAGACATAAACGGCATATCCATCACCACCAAAGCATTTTCAACCCCTCGTACCACCGCCTTTCCGTGATGTATCATATCCTCCATTGTTACGGGCAAAGTATCTTTATAACCCAACACAGTGTTCCCTAACGAATCGCCTACCAAAATTCCGTTCATGCCAGCGGCATCCATTATCTTCGCTGTGGAATAATCGTACGCCGTAAGCATCGATAGCCGTTGCCCCTCTTTTTTCGCTCGCTTAAATGTTGCTACAGTATTTTTCATGCTTTCTCCTCCTGCCTGTATAATGCAAACAACCCCAAAAGTAGTAAATCAGGCTCGTGCACGTAATCGAATGTGGCATACGGCAAAATTATAGGAGCGTGTCCGCCCGTAACTATAACCGCCGTAAGGGGCATCTCTTTCTCTATCCTATTCAAGAAACCCTCCGCCGCCGCCGCCAAACCGTAGACCGCACCAGATGCCAAATTTTCAGCGGTGTTTTTGCCGATTATCGGGATATTCTGCATTTGCTCAAAATCTATCTTCGGGAGCTGTGCAGTGGTTGTATTCAAGGCGTTCAAACCCGTAAACAACCCCGATAGAATTGCACCGCCTATAAATTCGCTTGCTCCGTTCACTATATTTATCGTGGTTGCCGTCCCAAAATCTATAATCACAAACGGCGGGATGTATTTTTGCAATGCCATGAAAGAGCAAACCGCTCGGTCTTCCCCTAATAGCCCGCTATATGCCTCTGTGTTTAATCGCTTGCTCACGTCCACCCTCTTTATGTTGTCCGTTTTGGTGGACAGAGCGGCTATGATTAACTCGGTCTTTTCTGGAACTACGGTCGAAATTATAACACCCTCTATCTCGTCCCAGCTAAAATCCAATGTGTTCGCAAATAGGGTCGCAATAGTGCTAAAATCGGCTATTTCATCGGAATAGAATACGGCTTGTGCCTCTATGTCGATCTGTCCGATGGCTGCTCGTATGTTGGTGTTACCTATATTTACGGCTAAAATCATCTTAACGCCTCACTTACTCTGCTTAAAATATCAGAAACCTCCGCCAAAGCACCCTTTCCCACATATCCGCATACCAAGCGAGCTTCACGTGGTTCTATTATCGCCCAACCTCGATTTTTTAGGGTCTTTATGTTTTCCATCGTGGCTGTGTTTTCATACATTCGTACATTCATCGCAGGGGCTATTATTTTTGGAATGTCAGGGGTCGCTAAAACCATGGAGCTTAGCATATCGTCCGCTATTCCCGTTGCAATCTTTGCTATTATGTTCGCCGTTGCGGGTGCTATTAGCAGCAAATCCGCACTTTGCGGTAGGTTCACGTGGATAATCCTATCGGGACTATCCTCCTGCAATACATCGACAAAAACACGGTTTTTGCTGATAGCCTGCATGGTTAGCGGTGTAATAAAGGCAGCCCCCGCCTTTGTCATAACCACGTGTACATTGTACCCAAGTTTGACCAAATTATTAGCAATATCAGCCGCTTTATACGCCGCTATGCTCCCCGTAACCCCTAAAATAACAGTTTTCATAGATTACCCTCGCAATCTCCGCCTTATTTTGGCATCTCGCCACTATGCCCGCCTCGTTGATTAATATGGCTTTGTGTGTATGTTCGTCTATGTCCTCCAAAAAATTGGCTAGAACAAAATCAGATTTGGCGGCTTTCATCTGCCTGTTAGCCGCAGCTACAAGCCGCTGTTCGCTCCTGATTTTTCCAGAGAGGAGTTTGAAACCCACAAGCAATGTATCGGGCTGGATTTTTTTTATTCGCCTTATAAGTTTGGGTAGTCGTTTTAGGCGTAAATTCAGCTGGTTTGAATTAGAAGCGATTTTTCGTACCCTTTGACTGCAGGGGGTATAGTCGCTAACCGCCATGGAATGTATCACGCAGTCGTACTTTGTGCTTTCCAAGCATTTCTTCAATGTGCTTTTCAGGTCGTTTGTGGTGGTTATGCGGAAAAATTTTGTGAATTTTTCTGTATTTGCCGCCAACGGGCTGTGTTTTCCAGCGTATATTAGCGTTACTTTGTGGTTATTTTCGATAAATTTATCCGCCACAAGCAACCCGAGCCGCCCTGTTGCAAAATTGGTAATGCCACGCACCTTGTCAATGTACTCCGTTGTGCCACCCGCTGTTATAAGCACGTTCATATTCTACCCCTTTCATACAGGCATAGCTAATTCTATCACATTTTGTTCTGTTTTGTCAAACCAGGGCGCACCCTGGACTGCACATTTTTTTGGATTTTTATTTCTGTATATCTCGCAAAAAAACAACCCCCAAAGGGGGTTGTTGGTGTTGAAAAAATTAGTCAATCCAAGCCAAATCAATCGCTTGTCTTACTGCATCAACGATAGCTTGAGCCGTAACAGTAGCACCTGTAACAACATCGACTTCGTCTAAACCAGCAAATTGTGCCTCAAAGATAGCATCACGGATAAGGTTATCCGCAGGTGCTCCCCAAACCATCTCCAAATACTCTGGTGTTTCGTTGTGCTCGAGGATTTCAATGCGGCGAATAGTTGTGCGGTCTAGGGTAATTCTAATTTCCATAGGTCCGCCCCAACCTTCCACTGTTACAGTGTATACACCAGGTGCAAAGAACGGTGCATCTGGCTCAGCACCAGGATTACGCTGAATTTGTGTGCGTGGTGTCGTTCTTGCGGCAAGTGCGGCTGGATTTCCGCCCTGCTGTACGATACCCTGCTCTACGCCCCAAATTATAGCGGCTGCAGAATATGTTGCACCAGTGAAAATATCAATACCTTGAGTGGTTTGTCTGTCGTTGACCTGATGGTTGACAACTTGTCTAAACCACCAACCGCCCCAAGTACCACCGCTGATTCCGCCAGCATCGGTAACAGACTCACCATGACCGCCGCCGCCTTGACCTAAGCCAAAAGCTCCGCCGGAATGTAAGTGGAATTCATTTCTGCCGAACGATAGACGCAAGTTCATGTCGGTATCCAAGCTGTACAACATTCTTGGTTGTCCCTCTACGAAAGGAGTTCCGTCAACTGCCATTGTGCTGGCTGGAACAACAACCTCAATGAAACCAGGGATAAAATTGTCGCCCGCAAGCGGTGCATCGATAAATTGCGGCTCCAAGTCAGCTGGGCTTGCACCCGCCAATTCGATTGCCTCTTCAACAGCGGCTATAACGGCATCTCTCGTTACAGTTGCGCCTGTAAATTCATCGATTTCCAATGTGGACTGCCTTACGAAAATCTGATCAGGTACGCCAGGCAATGCACGGAAAGCCCAACCAGAGCCGTACATGGACTCGCCATGGCTCACGATTGTGATGTCTGTGATTTGGTTTTCGCTAAATGTTACGTCCACGGTCATTGGTGCTTCTTGCCAGCCAGGAACGGTAACAGTTTGTGTACCAGGTGTGAAAGTACCAGTGGAAACAGGTAAATTAGCAGGTACGCCAGCGGCTACTGGTGGCAGGTCGGCAGGTAATGTAACTGCCTCTTCTGGAGGTGCTGGTGGGTCAGGATCAGGGACTGCTGCAGCTGCCTCAACTTGTTCTATGGCTTGCCTTACAGTCTCAAGGATAGCTGCTGCAGTATAAGTAGCACCAGTTGCCACATCATTAGCAATAATACCAGTGTGTGTGCCAGCGGCAACGATAGCATTCTCGGTTGCAGGCGATGCCATACCAAAGAACAGTGGCGTTTCGGTATGCTCTGTTACTTCCACGGCGATAACCGTAGTACCTTGCAGGGAAACCTGAACGGTAATAGGCCCAATGTAGCCTTGAGTGGTAACGGTAACAATCTCAACGCCGTCTACTGGGTCAGCAGTAGGCATAGGAGCAGGTACGACAACCACTTCTCCGCCCTCAACGGTATGCCCAAATCCCTCAAGGATTGGGCCTACTACTGCAAAAGCAGTACCATCAACCAGAATCTGTACTGGCACAGGCAGAGTTCCCTCTACTCCGTTAGCAACGAATGTCGCACTTCCAACATTGAGTGTAACAAGGTTGTCAGCACCACGGGTCAAAATGATTTGCCCGTCATTCCACGTTACGTCAATACCTACAGATTCCATAACAGCTCTAATCGGCAACATATAATGTCCGCCTACATTTTGCGAGTCAAAAGTGTTCGACTCACCGTCGATTACCAACGTCGTTTGTGCATAGATAGGCAAAGTTGGTATGAATGTAGCAGTAAAGAGCAGTACCGCTACAAGTGATGCAATAATTCTTTTCATATTTCCTCCCTTTGGATATCGGACATTCTTGTCCTTAAATTTTTATAAAAACCATTATAACACACAATTTTTTAAATTTCAATAGTTGGTGCAAAAAAATTTTTTATTTCGAGCGGCTACTTGTAGAAACAACCGCAAATTCCTAACTCAGCCCAATAAAAATTCAAAAAAATGCGGGTCTGGGGGCGCACCCCCAGCGGGGTTTGGGGCAGAGCCCCAAGGTTTTAATACATAATCACGCCCATTTTTCCTAATTGGCTGTTTACTGTGAAGCTGCCCATGCCAGCGGGTATCATCGCCAGTTCGACGGATTCGGGCGGCGTTATATCGTATACTAATCCGCTAACCGACAGAATATCAGCGATTTTAGAACCCGTTATGTTTGAAACCTCTTGCAGTGCCGAATACGCAATCTCGTTGAGTTCGGACATCTCCATCCCCATCATTGCCTTTATCGTATTAAACGCCATCTCTTCAGTGTAGACAAACCCCACATCTTTCTTAACATTTGTATCTTTTGTGTTAAATACGACAATCCTATAGCAAATCCCCTCGCTAAAATCTCGTCTGTTGGTCATCTTGAATTTTATATCTTCGTTCGGCAAGCCAGAAATCGTCTCTAATACGCCCTTTGTACGCTTGGCAAATTCCAAAAGGATATTTGAATACTCCTCGATAATATCAGTTTTGGCGGGTTTTAGAGCAATTAAATCCTCGCCAGCCACATGATAGACAAGCCATGTCGCCAAGAACCCCAAAAATTCCTTTACTACCGACCTAGAAAAATTTGATTGGATTAGTGCCGTCTCATAGCGGCTTACACTGGCCTCTAGCTTGCTGTGTATTTTCTTATGCCTATCCAAATCCTTAAATCCAATGGAGAGGTAGTATTTTTCCTCGTCCCTAAAATGCTCTATCGCATAGGATTTTAGGAACAATATCGTCTCCGTGAGGCGTTTATTGTAAGCCTCTATGTTGTTCGCCAGCACATTCTCTTTCAAATCCCTCTTTAGCTTATCGATAGTAATAAAAAGATTTTTGTGCTGTCTGTCAATATTTTCGACACCCAACAAATAGCTGTCTTTCCACATAACCAAAATCTCCTTAATAATTGCAATTTGTTAAATTCTAAACTATAATTATAACACGAAGAAAGGTTTAATGCAATGGACAAACACGAAAAAATTTTTGCCTATATGGCGGAGAAATACGGATTGATTTTTGGCATATGTGATGCAAAGCCCCTGAACATCGCCCCGAAAACGGCTCCATTCGTTACAAAAGATTTTAATCGCCGCATAAATCCTGCACTTACACTTCCCAATGTCAAAAGCATAATCGTTGTGGGCAAGGGTTACGCGCCCTCGCCCTTTCACAATCTGTCTAGTTTGGGTTGTGCCGCCGATTATCACGCTATTCTAACCGATATTTTGAAGAGGATGGGAAAAATCATGGCAACCACAAGCATCATGGTGGACACTGGCCCTTTGATGGAAAAGGCTTTTGCGGTAAAGGCGGGCATCGGATTTTGGGGCAAAAATACCCTAATCATCTCGAAGAAATTCGGTTCGTTTTTTAATATCGGAATCATACTAACGGAAAAGGAACTGGTCTATTCAGCTCCCTCTTTAACAACCGCCTGTCCCGCCGATTGCAATATTTGCATAAAGAGCTGTCCAACGGGGGCGTTAGATGAATATGTTTTGGATACCAGCAGATGTATTTCATATTTGACCCAAAAAAAGCGGCTCAGCACAGATGAGGCCAAATTATTAAATAACCAGATATACGGCTGCGATTTATGTCAAATCCATTGCCCGTTTAACGGCGATATTTTGGCAAAGGTAAAAAAAAGCGGGATAAAATTTAATCCCGCTGACATATCAAAATTGGACAGGATAAAATTTAATCCCGCTGACATATTAAAATTGGATGCTGAAACATTCGAGAAACAATTTGGAAAAACGGCTGCCGCTTGGTGCGGGCTTGAAATTTTAAAACGTAATGTGCAAATTTCGCAATCCTCAAATTTTAAAACGTAATGCACAAATTTCGCAGCCCTCGCAACCCTCTTAGGTCATTGCAAATGCAGCTATGGCTATAGAGTGCAACACCGATGCCACAACCACAAATATATGAAATACCGAGTGCATATATCCTTTATGCCGACCCCAAACATAGAACAAAACGCCAACGGTATAGAGTATGCCGCCTATTAAGATTAGCAAAAAAAATGCCAAGCCCATTATCGCAAGCAGTTGATTTAGGCGAAAAACAGCCGCCCAACCCATACCTAGATAGCAGATTATAGAGACTCCCTTAAAACGCTTTAGGTCAACAGCGTTTAGCACAATCCCCAAAACTGCAAGCCCCCATATTACTCCGAACAGAATCCACGCATCTAGCGGATATTGCTCTCGAAAGGCGGTCAACATGATGGGTGTATATGTACCTGCAATAAGTATAAAAATGGTGCAATGATCAAGCACTCTAAACACCCGTTTCGCAAGCCCGTTATTTAGGCCATGGTAGATACTAGACATAGTAAACAACAAGATTACAGAAAATCCATAAATAATGCCGCTCACAATGCCCCACATATTTTGGTTATACGCTGCCACTATAACACAGAACAGCAGTGCCACCACACCAAGGCCACCACCCACAATATGCGTTACCATATTCATTTTTTCTTCTTTCCTACTATAAAGCTGAAACATTGTAGCTGTCATAACTACCCTCCTTTTTTCACACTTTTCACACCGACTAAAACCGTGGGGGCTTTTCGTCATCCCCCCACACCCCCGCCACTTTGAAACTCGACAGTTCACCAGACTGTCTCCAGACAAACTTTAAATTGGTTTGGGTTTGACGGTTGCCATTGGGCGGATTGGCGAGACGAGCGGACAGGTTTTCCCTAACGGCTACAAATTTGTAGCGATTGACGGAAATCCATGAGCCACCAAAAGCGAAAGTTGGGGGTCAAGGGGCTTGCCCCTTGCGGGGTGTGGGGCAGAGCCCCACGGTTTTTATGTTTATAATGATAGCATAGTTGGGTTGGAATAGCAACTGCCGTTCTGACATTTTTTTAATTTTGACCCGTAAAATTTTACAGCTGTCCAAATATGGTGTATAATGTATTGGATAGGAATGAATAGGTGATTAATGATGATTTACTGCGATAGCTGTATGCGTATGTTGGATAAAGAAGAGCAGTTCTGCCCGTTTTGCGAGACCGAAGATGTTTCATGGCAGTCGCCCGACGATAATTTTGTAAATGTCAGCAACGCTTTTAGAGGCGATGTGTTTGACAAACTGCAAGAAATTAATCAACATATAGAAGATAATCAAGATACCCCCACGGCAGTATTGCCCGATGAACCAATCCCGAGTCCAGGTCATTATATCGGGCTTGTCATGCTGGCGACCTGCTTTAGCATTGCGGGGATTGTTGTCGGCATGATATACCTAAACCACGCCAACAAAAATTTTCGAGTGCTAGGCACTGTTATATTGACTATTAGCACCATATTTATATTATCATGGATTGCTATTGTCGTGGTTTTGCTGCTGTTTTGGGTTATATAAAATAGTCAGATGCGGGGCTAAGCTCTGCGGTTTTAGGACGAATCTATTGAACACTTAAGGAGGCTTTGCATTGGATAAAGTTAGGTTTGGAATAATAGGTATGGGCGACCTCGGTTTGATTCACGCCCAAAGTTTACTCGCAAATCGCATAAATAGAGGTGTTTTGACGGCGGCGTACGATTTGTATCCAATAAAAACGGATAAGCTAAGGGAATTTGATCCTGAAAAAACGGTAAGGATTTTCAAAAGTTCCGCTCTATTGTTCAAAAGCGGGGAAGTGGATGCTGTATTGATAACTGTACCCAACTACCTCCGTCCCGATTTGGCTATTGAGGCTTTGGGCTACAATCTTAACGTAATGGTGGAGTTACCTGCTGGCGTGTACACAAAGCAGGTACGTGAAATGAACGAAGTTGCCGAAGAAACGGGTTCTGTTTTTGGTATAATGTACCCTTTTCGTGCGAACAGCGGATTTATTAAGATGCGGGACATGGTAATTAACGGCGAAATCGGCGAAATAATGCGTACAAATTGGAATGTTGCGACCACAAAAACTCCCGCTGGCACGACATGGAAATATGACGGGGGCGGTATTCTTATCAACCATTTTTCGGGTTCTTTAGATCTTTGGCAATGGATTTGCGGGATGCCTTACAAGGTAACGGCTTTTTGCCGAGAGGGAAAATGGAACGCTTGCAAGGTAGAGGACGATGTAACGGCTTATGTAGAGTACGAAAACGGGGCGACGGGTATTTTTACCGCATCCTCCTCCTCCGCTCCTGCTGCTGATAGGTTTGAAATTACTGGCACTTTGGGGAGGCTTGTTTATGAAAACGGCAGGCTTGAATTTTTCCGTTTCCCCGAGGGTTTAGAAAAGCCTGAGCTACAATCGAGTTTGGAGCAGGTACTTGTAGGTACTGGCTCTGCTGCCGCCAACCCCAAGCGTATTCTAGAATCGTTCATCAACAAAATTCTAAACATTCAAGCTCCTTTTTACAGCGGACAAGATGCCATAAACTCCACGATGCTTGCAAACGCCATGTATCTTTCCACTTGGCTCGGCAAGACCATAACTCTCCCTCTCGACGAAGAACTATTCTTATCCCGATTACGCAAAAAGATTTAAGGTCGTGGGGCTCTGCCCCTTGACCCCGCTGGGGGCCAGCCCCCAGTTGCTCCGCAAACGTCTGAACGGTGTCCTCAGGACACCAGCCGCCCCCCG
>WRKH01000252.1 GCA_009778175.1 Turicibacter sp. | reverse complement strand
AAGTTTGTCCACTTTTCAAAGTGGCGGGGGTTTGGGGGCTGGCCCCCAAGGTTTTAAAGGAGAGTTGAGGATGGGACCTTTTGATATAGCGATAATTGTTTTTGTTGTAGTTGTGGTTATAATTGTGGCGGTGTACTTTTTGAATAAATGGGCGAGTCGGCGTATGGTGGAGCAAAATACCATGATAGAACGCACAAAACAGACCGTGTCCATGTATATAATAGATAAAAAACACGAAAAGATGCAAAACGCCAACTTTCCCAAAGCCGTTATGGAACAGTTGCCACGCTTTAACAAAATGGTAAAAATGTACCTGGTAAAGGCGAAAGTCGGGCCACAAATAATGACTCTAGTTACAGATAAAGAGGTTTTTAATGCCCTGCAAGTTAAAAAAACCGTCAAGGTCGATTTGGCTGGAATCTACATAGTAAGCGTTAAAGGAATGAAGAGCAAGGAAGAGATGGCGGAGCGTAGAGGCGGAAATCTACCCTGGTACAGAAAAATTTTACCTATCAAAAAATAAAAATCCAGATATTTTTGTACAAAATAACCAAGAAACTGCGGTAAAAATGACGTGAATTTGTTTAATTTGTATAGCAAAAAACACAACATACAAAAATCGCCCGAAAATTTTGGTAATTTAGCCAGTAGAATTATTGGCGAGTTTCGTGTATTATAATTATACAGTGTTTATTAGACCTGTCCCTAATACTGCCGACTGCCGTGCGGAATACGCAGCCATTTAGTAAAAAGTAGCGAAAAATGCGGGGCTGGGGCGTATGGCAGGATGCGGATGTGCCTGGTGTCCAGTGGACATCGTTTGGGCATTTGTGAAGCAACCGAAGTTCTGCGGTTTTAGGGCGTGTCTATTTTTATCAAGGAGGATGAAGTAATGGCAGGTTTAGAATTAATTGACATCATGAAGATGTATCCAAATGGAATGAAGGCGGTACAGGACTTCAATTTGACCATTGAAGATCAGGAATTTATCGTGTTCGTTGGACCATCGGGTTGTGGAAAATCCACTACCTTACGCATGATAGCGGGGCTTGAGGAGATTTCTGACGGCGAACTTAGGATAGGCGGCGAAAAGGTAAACGACAAAGCCCCCAAAGATAGGGATATTGCGATGGTTTTCCAAAACTACGCACTCTACCCGCATATGACCGTATACGATAATATGGCTTTTGGTCTTAAACTTCGTAAAACGCCAAAGCCAGAGATAGAGAAGCGTGTAAATGAAGCGGCCAAGATATTGCGTATCGAGAGTCTGCTCGATCGGAGACCAAAAGCACTTTCGGGCGGTCAAAGACAGCGGGTTGCGATGGGTCGTGCTATCGTTCGACACCCAAAGGTTTTCCTTATGGACGAGCCGCTTTCAAATTTGGATGCAAAGTTGCGTGTTGAAGTGCGTACGCAGATTGCCAAATTGCACAAAGATCTTAAAACCACATTCATCTACGTTACACATGATCAAACAGAGGCAATGACTTTGGGTACTCGTATAGTCGTTATGAAAGACGGCATAATTCAGCAGGTGGATTCGCCAATCAACCTATACAACAAACCAAGAAATATCTTTGTGGCAAGTTTTATAGGATCGCCCGAGATGAATATTTTGGATGCATTTGTTAAAAAGGTTGAGAACGATGTCATAATTACCGTTGGCGACTATGATGTCAAGCTTACAGAGGCGAAAGGCAAAGTGCTTGAAAATGGCGGATATATCGACAAGCCAGTAAAAATGGGAATACGCCCAGAAGATTTGCATGACGAAGAATCCTTTATAAGCACCTCTCAAGATTCGGTTGTGGATGCAGACGTTGAAATTACTGAATTGTTGGGAGCTGAAGTGTTCCTATACCTGACGGTGGCAGGGCAGCCCGTAACAGCTCGTGTAAATCCACGTAGCGTAGCAAAGGCTGGCGACAGGATTAAAATTGCGATAAACATCAATAAAATCCACGTTTTCGACAAAGACACCGAGCAAACAATCGTAAACTAATAGCCAAATAAGCGATTTGCATTGGGAGGAAATATGAGATTCATTTTTAACGGAAAAAACATATCGATATACGATGATGTTAAGGAACGAACCGAAAAAAAACTAAGCCGTTTGCAAAAACTGGTGTCCGACGATGCTGAGGTATTTATTGCCATTAGCAAACATCGGCATCAGTACAAGATGGAAGTTAGTGTACCTTTGCACAAGCGGATGCTTAGGGCTGAAGTTACGGCGGGTGATATTAATGCCTGTACGGACTCTGTCGCCGATATATTAGAGAAGCAAATACGACGTTACAAAAGCCGGCTTCGTGAGCGTTCCCGTCGGAATGTTGCCACCGCAGAAGAAACTTCTTTTGCCCAAGAACTAGCACATGAGGCACAGGTAGAAGCCCATGACAGCGGCAGCGACATTGTTATACATCGCACGAAACGCTTTGCGTTAAAGCCCATGGATGCAACGGAAGCAATTATGGAGATGGAGCTATTGAATCATTCTTTCTTTGTATTCCGCAATGCAGAAACCGACGACACAAATGTGGTATACAAACGCAACGATGGCGAATACGGTCTTATAGAATCGGAATAGCTTTCGGGCATGAACTTTGTTTTAGCGACGACCAATGAGGGCAAAATTAAAGAAATTTCCGATTTGTTCAAGGATTATACCGTGTTTCCCATGCCGAACATAGGCTACGAAATAGATGAAAACGGCGAAACCTTTTACGAAAACGCTTTAATAAAAGCAAGAGCTGTACAAAGTTTCCTTGCAAAAAGTGAGAGCGACAGGGGCGAGAGGAACGACAGGGGCAACAAGGGCGACAGAGGCGACAAAGGTAGCAATGATAACGGTGGCAATATGGGGGACGTTAGCATAGGCAACGCAAGCAACATGAACGATGTAAAAAATATAATACTAGCGGACGATTCCGGGCTTGTTATAGATGCGTTAGGGGGCAAGCCCGGGGTTAGGTCTGCGGACTTTTTAGGCTACTCAACTCCCTTTTCTGTAAAAAACGACGGAATACTGCAGTTGCTTGCAGATGTTCCCATGCAAAACAGAACGGCACATTTTGTTACAGTGATTGTAGGTCTAATGCCGAATGGCGAAATAAAAACAGCACTTGGCACTCTATCGGGACTCATATCCCTCGAGCCTAAGGGCGTTTTTGGGTTTGGTTACGACCCTATATTTTTTGTACCGAAAATCGGAAAGACGTTGGCAGAGATGCGAATGGACGAAAAGAACCAAATAAGCCACAGAGCGTTGGCTTTACGGCAGTTGCGAGAATATTTTTAAATAAGAGCAGCAATAGAGGGGGATTTTTATGAAGCCATGCAAATACGGGACACATAGGGTAATCGAGCCACAGGGGACAATGCCGCAGGCGGCACAGAAAATCAATGCTGATATGGAGCCTTTTTCCAATGAAATATTGATAGACGTTACCTCTTTGAATATCGACTCCGCATCGTTTACGCAGCTTAAACAGGCGGCTGATTCCGATGCTGAAAAAATCAAGGCAAAGATTTTGGAGATAGTGGCGGAACGTGGTAAAATGCAGAACCCTGTAACGGGTTCGGGAGGTATGTTAATCGGGAAAATTGCCAAAATCGGGGCAGACTTGGCAGGGCGTGATTTGAAAGTGGGCGACAAGATAGCGACACTGGTCTCGCTCTCGCTCACACCGCTGAAAATAACGGAAATATCGGCGATTCACATGAATATTGACAGGGTGGACGTTAAGGCACAGGCAATTCTATTCGAGTCGGGCATCTATGCAAAATTGCCAGCAGATATGAGTGAGCCTTTGGCATTGGCGGCTCTTGACGTGGCTGGCGCACCAGCACAAACGGCAAAATTGGTAAAACCTGGAGACAGCGTTTTAATTATTGGTGCAGCGGGCAAATCGGGCGTTTTATGTGCATATGAGGCAAAAAAACGTGTCGGCCCAACGGGGAATGTTGTCGGATTGTGCCATACGGAAGAAAGTGCAAAGCAGCTGACAAGTTACAATCTTTGCCACAGGGTAATTACCGTAGATGCTACTCTGCCCCTTGATGTGCTACATACCGCGTTATCAGCAAATGACGGCAAAGAATATGACATTTCAATAAATGTTGTGAATGTGCCCAAGACCGAGATGTCCAGTATTCTCCCCGTGCGAGACGGCGGAATAGCCTACCTATTTTCAATGGCGACTAGTTTTACAGCAGCAGCACTCGGTGCAGAGGGAGCGGGCAAAGACGTTACAATGATTGTCGGCAATGGCTACACCAAAGACCATGCAGAGATTACCTTGGCTTGCTTGCGTGAAAATGAGATTTTGCGGGGTGTTTTTGAGGCGAAATATGTGTGAGCGGAGGAAATTTATAATGGCAGAATACGAATACAAAACCGTAGGAATCGGAAATTTTAGGTACGATATAGCTCAAAATGCAAAAAATTTGGCTGAGGTAATAAACAAATCTGCCGAAAAGGGTTGGGAGTACGTAGATCACATAAGTTATTGCGATCCTGAATATTCGTACTACCTAATCTTTAAGAGGCCTGTTTCTACACCGAAAACTCCATAATGAACAACCAGGCATTGAACCATGATTTTATCTTAATGTGCAAAAACACGCCCGTTTACGATGTCCCCAATGACAAAATACTAAACAAAGACCTCGTCCCTGGCTCGATTTTGGCGGGTTATGCAACTTTCTTCGAGTGGATGAAAACCCGCTATTCATCAAGGAGTAATGTCGTGTCCAGACGGCTTATGCTTAGGAAATTTCAGACGGATAACCACAACAATATCCTGAAACTAACTCGGGCGTTGTCGCTGTCTGATTGCTACTGGTTGAAAGAAAAAACCGAAACCGTGCGTTTTGAGGAAATCACGCCATATCTCAACATCGATTGGGAAGAGGGCGAGCATTTTTCGTCAGGCTCGTTGGCGACTTTATTTACAAACGGTGCGGCTACCAAGCAATGGGATAATTCCAGCGTTTTACGGAAGTTTTCGGGCGAAAATGAATATTTATTGCAGCAGAGCTGTTTCCCAGCCATTTATATTCCAAAGCCCATCTAAACGGGCGGGATTTGCTATTGGAAAATTTCACATCGACCGAAATATTTTTTGAGGCTGTTGACCAATCGGATTTGTACGGGCTAGACGACAACCATTTTCATGTTGCATTGGATATTTATGGGGAAAATGCCGCAAAATTATTTTTGTTGGATTATCTAGTGGAACATGACGACCGATATTCGGGAAATTTGGGGCATTTGCGGGACTGAGAAACGGGCGAACGCCTGGGAATGGCACCGTTTTTTGACTTTGACGGGTGTTTTTACGATAATGTAATCGTCCCACCAAAGCGGATATTTTCGGATTTTGACGGGCTGGTTCGGGATTTTTGCGAACGGGCTGACAGATTATTGGCAACTAATCACAAATGGCTAGAGGAGAGACAAGGGGTTTTGACACGGCGACTATCGGAAATCAAGGCTTCTAGCAACGAAAACAAATTTATCAAACACGAAATTTTATTGTAACATAACAAGAAAGAGGGGGAACCACAATGAACGAAATTTTTAAAAACATTCCAGCCGAAGAATGGGGGGACTGGAAATGGCATCTACGCAACCGAATACAGACCTTGGACGACATCAAGAAATACGCAAAAATCTCGCCCGAGGAAGAGGAGGGCATCGCCCACTGCTTGGAAGTCCTGCGAATGGCAATCACGCCGTACTACTTTTCGCTAATCGACCTAGCCGATCCGCACGACCCAATCCGCTTGCAGTCTTTCCCGACCGCACAAGAAGTCCACAAAGCGGCGGAAGAATCGGACGATCCGCTCCACGAGGACACGGACTCGCCTGTCAAAGGCTTGACGCACCGCTATCCAGACCGTGTGCTAATGCTAGTAACCGACCAATGCTCGATGTACTGCCGATTCTGCACGAGGCGGCGGTTCGCTGGCGTTAATGACGAAGCTGTCCCGACCGCCCAAATCGAGGCGGCAATCGCATATATCGCAAAAACGCCTGTCGTGCGGGACGTGGTCATTTCGGGCGGCGACGGAATGTTGCTCTCGGATGACCGCCTAGAATGGATAATCTCGCAACTGCGCGCCATTCCACACGTGGAAATCATTCGCATCGGCTCACGACTGCCAGTCGTCCTGCCGCAACGCATCACGGAAAGCCTGTGCAATATGCTGAAAAAATACCATCCGATTTGGGTCAACACGCATTTTAACCATCCGAACGAAATCACGCCCGAATCCATCCAAGCCTGCGAACGGCTCGCAAACGCTGGCGTACCGCTCGGCAACCAAAGCGTACTGCTCGCTGGCGTAAACGACTGCATCCACGTCATGCGGCGGCTCATGCACGGACTGGTCAAAATGCGCGTCCGCCCGTATTACATCTATCAATGCGACCTGTCGCGCGGCTTATCGCATTTCCGAACGCCCGTTTCAAAGGGAATCGAGATAATCGAAGGCTTGCGTGGGCATACGTCGGGGCTGGCAGTTCCTACATTTGTAGTAGATGCCCCAGGCGGCGGCGGAAAAATCCCAGTCATGCCGAATTACGTCATTTCGCAAGGCCCAGGAAAGACGATTTTACGCAATTTTGAGGGCGTTATCACGACATACACCGAACCTGAAAACGTATCAACGGCAAAATGTCATTGCGAGATTTGCACAGGAACGAAAAAAGCGGATGAAATCGGCGTTTCAGCCCTTTTGCAGAACCGAGATTTGACAGGGAACATATCCATCGAGTTGGCAAAACGAAAGCGTGGAAAACATGAATAAATTAAATTTGGACGATAAAAAAATCGCACAAGCGAGGAAATACGCAAGAAATGTGGCGGAGGACACGCAAAATTTCATTGACAGGCACACGACCGTTGCGATTGAGCGGAGCGTTTGTCGGTTGTTGGGGATTGACGGCGTGGATTCCGTGGGCGTGCCGCTGCCGAATGTTGTTGTGGAACATTTGGTAGAAAGCGGCTTAATTGGCGTGGGAGCGGCGATTCCGCTCGGTGCGGCGATGGAGAAATGGTCTCTGTCGCCTCAGGAAGTGGCAGAGAAAATCGGCGAGGGCGAACTGGATTTGTCCGAGATAAAGTTAGAAAAGGCGAATAAAATTTCCGAGAAAATTCAAAAACTAGCCGAAACCGCCGTAAATCAGATAAAGTCGAATCGAAACCGCCGCACGGAACTTTTGGCGAAATACGGCGACAAAGAAACGCCGCTTTTGTACGTAATAGTGGCATCTGGCAACATTTACGAGGACGTAACACAAGCGGTAGCCGCCGCCAAACAGGGTGCGGACGTTATCGCCGTAATCCGCTCGACAGGGCAGAGTCTGCTCGATTACGTGCCGCACGGTGCGACAACCGAGGGATTCGGCGGCACATACGCCACTCGTGAGAATTTTCGGATAATGCGTGCGGCGTTAGACGAAGTCGGCGAAAAACTCGGAAGATACATTCGCCTGTGCAATTATGCCTCTGGGCTGTGTATGCCCGAAATAGCAGTTTTAGGGGCTTTGGAACGGCTCGACATCATGCTAAACGATGCGTTTTACGGGATACTTTTCCGAGATATTAACCCCGAGCGGACGCTGATTGACCAGTCGTTTTCACGCCAAATCAACGGCTTTGCAGGGATTATCATAAACACAGGCGAGGACAATTACTTGACAACGGCGGACGCAATCGAAGAGGCTCACACGGTGCTAACTTCACAGTTTTTGAATGAGCAGTTCGCCCTAATGGCAGGATTGCCAGAGGAGCAAATGGGCTTGGGACACGCCTTTGAGATAGATCCGAGCGTAACGAACGGCTTTTTGTATGAGTTGGCACAAGCCCAAATGGCGCGCGAGATTTTTCCGAAAGCACCGCTAAAATATATGCCGCCCACGAAATTTATGACAGGCGACATCTTTAGAGGAATGGTGCAAAACGCCCTTTTCAACATGGTAACGGTAACGACAGGTCAGAGAATCCACCTTTTGGGAATGTTGACGGAGGCGATACATACGCCGTTTATGTCCGACCGAGCGTTATCAATCGACAATGCGGAGTACATTTTCAACACCATGAAAGATTTTGGAGACGAGATAATTTTCCGAGAAAACGGCAAAATATATAGCCGTGCGCATAAAGTCCTAGACGAGGCGTGTGAATTATTGGCGGAAATCGAGCAAAACAAACTGTTCGCAACGCTAGAAAAAGGGATTTTCGCAGGTGTCAAACGCAAGCGAGACGGCGGCAAAGGCAGAGAGGGCGTTTTCGAGAAATCAGCGGATTATTTTAACCCCTTTCCAAACTTATTGAATAAATCATAAAAAAGAGCGGGTCAAGGGGCGCGCTCCTTGCGGGGTCCAGGGGCAGAGCCCCTGGCGGGGTGTGGGGCAGAGCCCCACGGTCTTGGAGGTTGGAGATTTAGATGATAATTAAACCATATGGAGATACTTTGGAAGACGGTAAAATACAGGTTTCGTTTGTGTTGCCTGTGGCGGACGATGAGAGAGGGCGAGAGGCGGCGGCGATTTTGGCTCGGAAAATGGGCTTGGAAGATGTCAATGTCGCCCATGCGAAAGGGCTTGATACGGGCTTTACTTTCTATGTCGTGTACGGGTCGAGTGTGCATGACGTGGATTATGGAGCGATTGAGGTCAAGGCGGCGGTCGAGAATGTCATGGATATGGGCGAGGTCAACGAGTTTATAAAGGCGAAAATTGGGCGAAAAGTGGTCATGGTCGGTGCGTCGACTGGGACGGACGCACATACGGTCGGAATCGACGCAATTATGAATATGAAAGGCTTTGCGGGGCATTATGGGCTGGAGCGATACGAGATGATTGAGGCGTACAATTTGGGTAGTCAAGTGAAAAACTATGAATTTATCCAGCAGGCGAAAGCGGTCAATGCGGACGTGCTGCTTGTGAGCCAGACGGTAACGCAAAAGGACGTTCATGTGGCTAATTTGACGGAATTAGTGGAAATGCTCGAGGCGGACGGCTTGCGGGAGCGAGTGGTGCTGGTTTGCGGCGGCCCGAGGATTAGTAACGAGTTGGCGAAGGAATTGGGCTATGATGCGGGGTTCGGGCAGGGGAAATACTCGGAAGATGTGGCGAGTTTTGCCGTGCAGGAGATTGTTCAGAGGAAGTTAATTTGAGGAGGTTGACAATGATAATAACGGTGGTACTTGGCGGACTTACGGCGGCGTGTTTTGCCGTTGGCATTTTGAGTTTGCTGCACAGGATAAGGTTGATAACCAATCCGTGGGTGTATATGTCGGAAGAAGAGCGGGAGCGTGGGCTTGCGGAGGCTGGGGAGCAGTTGGCGTATAGGCAACAGGCGGTTACATTCTTTCTGCTTACGTTGGTTGTGGGGTATTCCGCTGCCCAGCAGATTTTTCAGGATTTGCCTTCGGGGGGATTTCTAGTTTTGCTTGTGATTTTTTTGGCATATGCTTGGAAGAGTCAGCGGGATTTGAAAAAGATTGGAGATTTGTGGGGTGGGCGGATTTGAAAAAATATTTGACCATTCTGGACGACCAATTCATGAAATTTTTCGGCACAAAGGCGGAACGGTTCTTTTTTGCCCCTGGCAGGGTAAATTTAATCGGCGAACACACCGATTATAACGGCGGTTTTGCGTTGCCGTGTGCCTTAAATCTGGGCACGTACAGTGCGGCAAGCAAGAGAGCCGACAACAAAATTCGCCTAATTTCCGCCGATTTTGACGAGCCTTGCGAAATCACATTGGACGATATTCTTGAAAAATCCCACAACTGGGCTGATTATCCCAAGGGCGTTTTGGCGGAAATGCTGAAATTAGGCTGCAAAATCGGCGGATTTGACTTTTATTGTCGGGGCGACATTCCGAGCGGTGCGGGGCTGGCTTCGTCCGCCAGCGTGGAGTTACTGACTGCCGTTACCGTAAACGAGCTGTTTGACTGCAAAATCCCGATGCGGGAGCTGGTTTTGCTGAGCCGCCGAGCCGAGAATGATTTTATCGGCGTTAATTGCGGGATAATGGATCAGTATGCGGTCGCCTTTGGCAAGCAGAATCACGCCATTTTACTGGATTGTTTGGCTGTGAAGCACTCGGACGTTCCGCTGGATTTGGGCGATTATTTGATAATGATAACAAACAGCAACAACAGCCGCAGTTTAGCGGCTTCGGAGTACAATCGCCGCCTTGCGGAATGTCAATCGGCTTTGAAAATATTGCAGCAAGCCTGTAAAATCGACCATTTATGCGAATTGGAAATCTCCGCATTTGAAGAGTGCAAGCATTTAATAACCGACCAAGTTTTGCTAAACCGAGCTACTCATGTTATCCACGAAAACGCCCGAGTATTACAGGCTGCGGAGGCATTATCGGCGGGGAATTTAGCCGTTTTTGGCGGATTGATGAACGAGTCGCATATATCGTTGCGGGATTTGTACGAGGTTACGGGTATGTGTTTGGATAGTCTTGCGGCGGCGGCGTGGCAGGTGGAGGGGGTGCTGGGTTCACGTATGACGGGTGCAGGGTTTGGTGGTTGCACTGTAACTATTTTGCATAAAAATGGTGTTGAGAATTTTCGGGAGATAGTGGGGGAGCTTTATCGGGAAAGCACGGGGATTGAGGCTAGTTTTTATGTTGCGGGGATTGGAGCGGGTGTGGTGGAGGTTTGATTTTGTGGGGTTAATTTGTTATATTATACGCCCGCAAGCCGCAACGGGCGGATAATATCCGCCCCGAAACAACGAAAATTTGAATGTATGAGTTATTGGGTTAATGTAAAAATAACAAACGAGCGGGTCTGGGGGCGCGCCCCCAGCGGGGTGTGGGGCAGAGCCCCACGGTTTTAATTTTTTATTTACGTTTCCAGCGGTTGAAAATGTTTTCGTTGGCATGGAATAGTTCGGCGTTGCCTAAAAGGGGGTTGGAAACAAATTTTCCGCTACAAATGTACCTTTTTTTAGCATCTTCATAGCGGTAGATAAGTCCTTCGGGTTCGCCAATTACACCGTGATAGCCCACATCTAACAGCTGTAATGCAATTTCGGGCGGTATGGCTTCTCCCAAATGTACCAGCCCTGCGGTGATAAAATTGCCCATGGCGACCCGCTCTTTAAATGCCAAATATGGCAATCGTGTCGCATCTTTTATAATATCGAAAGCGATGAAGGGTTCGTGCGGGAGTTTGTAGCTTAGTGTGTGGGTTTTTATCATCCATTCGCCGCATAATCGTTCGCCTTCTTCCAGTACGCTAAAGAAACGCTGGGCGTTATCCTCTACAAAATTTGCAAATTCATTTATCCAAGGGAGCGGATTTGCACGACAATCGTAGCCTTTTCTTATCAGCGGGTACAAAAGCCCATCGCAACGTAAAACGGCGGCGTTCATACCATCTACTTTTTCCGTAACAATGACCATATCGGCAGTTACACGCCGCCGTTTTGTCAGCCATTTCGATTGCTCTTGTCCCAACAATTTATCTTCCGCATCAATCATTTTCGAGCCAGGCAAATGTTTTATTGACGCAAACGCTCTAGCCAAAACTTTCCCCTGCTGCACTTCTGCAAGCAAAACTTCTCCTCCAATCTAAGACCGTGGGGCTCTGCCCCACACCCCGCTGGGGGCCAGCCCCATATACACTAACTTAACCAGCAAACAACTGAAGAACCCTAGGATCCAGGCGTTTTTCAAGATATAAACTAGCTGAT
>WRKH01000251.1 GCA_009778175.1 Turicibacter sp. | reverse complement strand
GCTCTGCTCTGCTCTGCTCTGCTCTGCTCTGCTCTGCTCTGCTCTGCTCTGCTCTGCTCTGCTCTCTAATTGTAGCACATCTCGGCACGTTTGTCAACCCCTTTCCACATTTTCTATTGTATAGTAACGGAGCTGCTTTGTCAAATTTTTTTCGATAAAAATATTAAAAAGTCCAAACGAGCAAACGAGCGAGTTGGGGATTGACAAAAAATTTTTGGTGTGGTACTATGTGCTTACAAGGACTTGACGAGGGACTTTGAACCCCCTTGGTTTTGATTAAAAGGAGCTGAGCGTATGAAAAAAATAATGTTTCTGCTCGCAATGATTTTAGTCGCCTGTGGAGGCGATAGCGAGCAACATAACGAGCAATATGTGGAAAATATTGAACAGTATTTGAACAACGAAGAACAGCAAGAAGACATCGAACAATATGCACAAGATACACAAGATGCCTATGTTCAAAGAATAGCCGAAAGACTTGCCAACCAAAACCAACTTGCTCCCGAAGATTTTCTGTATGACCTTGAATTTTTAGTACAAGTTCTCGAAGAAAATTTCCCCTTTTTAGGACTAATGGAAAGGCGTTTAGAAAACAGCCAGCCCCTCAGTGCATTAACGCCCCCTCGACCAAATTTTTTACGGTCCAGTGCTTTTACAATGCTGATAACCAACGCATTTCGTGATTTTTGGCATTTAGCACATTTAGATTTGAACCCTGACTGGCTCAATAATACTAATTTAGATTTGATCAATAATACTAATCCTGGCGGACGAGTTAGTATCGATTTTACCATATCGGAATACATGATTCTCGAGACAATAGAAGAAAGCAAAATCGTTTTAATAACGATAACGCCAAATTTTTTTGACATACTTTCATCTTCACAAATACAGGAAATTCAAAGTTTAATCAGAGAAGCCCAAGGGTATGAACATATTATTTTGGATTTGAGAGAAGTTGGAGGCGGCTACCTAGATGAGGCGATAACCAACTTTATAAGCCCAAATATACAAGAGTCTATACATTTTCAAGAATTTGCATTTATTACAGATGGTCAGATAGCACACCGCACCCATACAGTTTTGCGTGGAAACCCTCAACAGAGTCCAAACAATTTACATCTGCGTAAGGTTGCGGATTTGCCTCTTATTCCTGCACAAGAATTTGCAGAACAAAACAATCTCATAAACATGAACGAGAATGATTTAGAAAATTTGGCATATGGATTTATGCTGGAAACTATAATTCGACCCACCAATCCAATAGCGGCCAGCTCTAGGTTTCGAGAGCCTTTATTCGCAGACAATATATGGCTTTTAATCGGTCCTAACAACTACTCAGGTGCAGAATGGTTTGCAAGGATAGCAAAGGATGCGGGGTTTACTTTGGTTGGAGAGCAGGCTAGTGGGCGTATTGGCGGAGCAGGGAGGGCTATCGTCTCATTACCTAGAACAGAGAATGTTGTCAGCATGGACGTTTTTTATATAACGGACGAAACAGGTCGTGCTATGGAGGAATTTCCGATAGAGCCGCATTATTTCAATCGCTTGGGCATGGATGCTCTAGCTACCACGCTTGCAATCATCGCCGAGCGGAGTGAGTAGTGAAAAAACTTTTTGAATTTTTTGACAAAATGTTGACAAAAAATTTTAGTGTGGTATCATGTGCTTACAAGGACTTGACGAAGGGCTTTGACCCCCCTTGGTTTTGATTAAAAGGAGCTGGGAATATGAAAAAAATAATGTTTATGCTCGCAATAATTTTGGTAGCCTGTGGCGGCGATAGCGAGCAACATAACGAGCAGTATGTGGAAAATATTGAACAATATCTGAACAGCGAAGAACAACAAGAAGACATCGAACAATATGTACGAGATATACAAGATGCCTATGTTCAAAAAATAGCCGAAAGGCTCGCCAGCCAAAACCAACTCGCTCCCGAAGATTTTCTGTATGACCTTGAATTTTTAGTACAAGTTCTCGAAGAAAATTTCCCTTTTTTAGGGCTAATGGAAAGGCGTTTGGAAAATAGCCAGCCCCTCAACCTCTTAACGCCCACTCGACCACATTTTTTACAATCTAACTCTTTTACAATGCTGATACTCAACGCATTTCGTGATTTCGAGAGTCTAGCACACCTAGACTTTAATCCTGGTTGGTTCAACGGTGCTACTCCCAGCGGTCAGGTTGATAATATTGATTTTACCGTATCGGAATACATGATTCTCGAGACAATAGAAGAAAACGAAATCGCTTTAATAACGATAACGCCAAATTTTTTCGACATACTTTCATCTTCACAAATACAGGAAATTCAAAGTTTAATCAGAGAAATTCAAGGGTACGAACATATTATTTTAGATTTGAGAGAAGTTGGAGGCGGTTTTCTAGACGAGGCGATAAACGCCTTTATAAGCCCAAACATACAAGAGCCTATACATTTTCAAGAATTTGCATTTATTACAGATGGGCAGATAGCACACCGCACCCATGCAACTTTGCGCAGAAGAAGCCCTCAACAGAGTCCAAATAGGTTGCATCTGCGTAAAGTTGTGGATTTGCCTCTTATTCCTGCACAAGAATTTGCAGAACAAAACAATTTCATAAACATGAACGAGAGTGATTTAGAAAATTTGGAATATGGATTTATGCTGGAAACTATAATTCGACCCACCAATCCAATAGTAGTCAGTTCTAGGTTTCGAGAGTCTTTATTTGCGGGCAATATATGGCTTTTAATCGGTCCTAACAACTCCTCAGGGGCAGAATGGTTTGCGCGAATAGCAAAGGAGGCGGGGTTTACTTTAGTTGGAGAGCAGGCTAGTGGGCGTATTGGCGGAGCAGGGAGGGCTGTCGTCTCATTACCTAGAACAGAAAATGTTGTCAGCATGGACGTTTTCTACCTGACCGACGAGACAGGTCGTGCTATGGAGGAATTTCCGATAGAGCCGCATTATTTCAATCGCTCTGGCATGGATGCTCTAGCTACCACGCTTGCAATCATCGCCGAGCGGAGTGAGTAAATTTACTCCCTGAAACCCTCGCCACCTCACGCTACGAACAAGACAGCATAATCGACTAAACAAAAAATCACACAAAAACAAGGACAGATAGTACATTACAACGATTATTTCGCAGAAACCAAAAAGCCCCCCTCGGAAAATCGAGGGGGCATCCAAATTGATTTGCTCGCATAAAGGTTTCGAAATTATTTTATCTTTTTGTAGCCTTCGTTACTTTACTGCTCTTTTGTTGCTTTGTTAGCCTATTTATGCTACCTTAATCCACAGAGTCAGACACATCGTCAGGGATAAAAACTTTAACATCATCAAGCACCACGGCGTAAATATCATCTCCCGCCGTAATATCCCCAACAATACGCAATCTCCAATCTAACGCAGGTATGTGCAAATCGCCTAATTCCTCAGGACGGAAAAAGACCGTGTCATCCCATACCTCGTTATCCATGGCGTAAACTACCGCCGCTACCGCTTCGTCCACGGTCAAATCCACAACGTATCTTTCAATATCGGGAATTGCCGAGACATTGAGTGGGGAGAATACACCCACCAATATTGCTGCCAGTACCAAAAAGAACATCGGTACTCTTATCATGGTTTTTTTCGTCATTATATGACCTCCTGTTTTCTGGCAACCATGAGAGCATCTCTATTTGGAGCAGCAACCCAACTTTGTATAGCAGTATATCACGGAATTTTTAGTTTGTCAATACTTTTTTGAAAAAATTTTATTACATTTTTGTTGCATGGTTGTACTGTTTAATTTTTGCGGACGGAAAAGATAATGGCTTGTACTATTCAATAATTTTCTTTTTACCAAAATACTGTATCAAAATTAAAATCAATGCAGTACCTGATAAAATGCCATCCATTATTCCGAAAGGCAATATAGTCATCATCATTGCTAAGGCTTTAGCACAAGTAATGAATGAAAGTGCTAAACCCCATTTCAAATTTTTATATAAACCAATGCCGCCTATTAGCCTAATAACACCCCAAATCAAACCTGCAATCGCTATCTCGGGGGACGGCGGGTCGAATGGTATCCACGCTGCTTGTTCTGCTCCAAGCCATATTGGAAGTGCCGAAAACAAACCGCTAATCTCTATAAGTCCGTGTATTATTATGATAATTGCCGCTGCTTTATATCGCTTCATTTGCCGCCTCCGCTTCACTGTAAACTAACTCGCCACCGCCACAAAAACACACTATCGAACAAAACAATTATACCACACCCGACCCACCAATTTCAACATTTATTGTGATATGCAAAATCTAGTGTTGCTTATTTAATTTTTGCAAACAAAAAAGATAACGCCTACAATGCCCGCAAGGCACATTCATCAATTCTACGAACTACGCTGTTTGTGTAGGCTGTAAAATATTTTAGCCAAAATCCATTTGCAGTAGGATTAAAACTTTCAAAATCAACACCTAAACTTTCATAGCCTTCGGTTTTTAAAACATTGATAGCATAATTCAATAAACCTTGAACAATGCCTTTTCCACGATGCTCTGGCAGACAGTACGCACCACAAATATTCATCATACTATCTGCTTCTGATGCAAATGTTTCGCCGTCGTCTGTTATCTCGATAAATGCAATCGGTTTATCGGCTTTCATTGCAATAAATATTCTTGATTTACGCCCCTCTGCACGATTTAGCCATTTTTCAATATCCTCATCGGATGAGCGCATAAAACATGGGCTTTCGCCAAGATGGGCAGCTTGCGACTTTCTCATTTCCCTAATTACCATCACATTTTCTTTTGCGAGTTCATTAAAAATAATACCCTCACATGGTTGACATTCAATTGTTGTAAGCGGTCTTACAGCATCAATGCAACGCATCCCAAACCCATAAGTGTAAAAAGCATTTATCGCTTGCGAATCATGGGCGTATAAGGCAATGGCGTGATATGTTATTCCTTGATTGACCCATTTTTCAGCAGCGGCTTGATAAAGCCTTTTGTAAATTATGTCTTTGTTTTCCAGAACTGCTCCATGTGCATAAGTCGGCGTAAATGTGCCTTTTGCTGCCGAATCAAACGCATTATCCCATGGTTCGTAGCAACACAAAAACCCAAGTAATTTTTCGCCATCCAACATCACAACACTTAACCCATCATCTGCGAAATCTTCTAGATCGCAAGGGAATGTTTGAATTTGCGGCAACGCCGTTACAATTGCCCTCTCTGAATTGTAATTCATCAGGGCGAGCTGCTCTGCTCTTTCGATGTGATTCTTGTCGAAACTTAAAATCTTTGTCATGAATACTCTCCTTCTTTCGTTTTATCTCGCCACCGCCATAAGAACACAGCACCGAACAAAATAATTATACCACATCCAAAAATTCCCACAAATCAAGATTGTCTACTTCTAATCAGATATAGTGTAGTTTCCAAAGCGTTTTTATTTGACATATTGTAAAAGTGTGGCGAAACCCCAAACTCATAAAAATTTCTACCTTCAGGGTCAGTTGCGTATATTGGTGCATATCTAAAAACAATTCCTGTGTTTGGTAGAGCAAGGAAAAAGGGGTCAAGCCCTGCACCTGCACTTCCTGTGGGTTGCCCCACCAAAGTAGCAAACCCTCCATATTTTGAGGTAGAAGCTGCACTACCCGCAGCAGAAAATGTACCACCGTCAACCAATAACCATATTTGACCACTAAAAATGCCATCATGGGTGGGATAAATACGTGTTTCAAAATATGAACGCATATTTAGATTGCGAAAGGGCTCTTCGACAGGTGTAAGCTCAAAGTCATAGCGTTCAAGGAACATCATGTTGTGGTCATGAGCCATTACTAACCAAGGATAAATCACCGTCAAAGGCTCACTGATATTGGGTGCTATAACTAAATCGTAGAAAAATGCCGAAGCCCCACCAGGGTTGCTTTGAATATCAATTATAAGATGTTCAAAATCTGCTACTTGGCGAAAAAAGTCCAACAAAATAGCACCGTCTGAATCCATAGCACTTCGGCTCATAGTTGATATTCTAACATATGCAATTAGACCATCTTCTAAAATATCAGTAGTAACATTTCCTTGAATAGTTGTTTGATAATCGCCCGCAGTATCATCAAAAATAAAATCATTATCGGTAAGACGGTAAAAATGCCTTGTAGCGGTGTTATCCAAAACATCAATATATGTTTGTAAAAATGGGTAGCCGTGGTGTGCCAAAGCACCCAAACCACTAAGACTTGATTTTAAGAATGATTCGTCCAATATTCCAAAATGACCTATAGGAGTTATAGGCTCTACAATGCGGCTATGCAGAATATTCCAAAATTCCAAGTCGTCGCGGATTTGCTCTCGGCTTTCCAAATAGGTTCTTGTTTCGGCAACAAGGGCTGAAAAATCTACACCTCGAATTCTGTAAGCTGTATCAGAGAAAGGCCAGTTATTAGAGATAATGTAGTAAAGATAGTCTAAATCCTCTATGTATTCGTTTGTGGGACGGTCTGAAATGTGGTGTGTTCGATTGCAAGCGGACAAAAGAAGCATTGTCAAGCTAATAATTAAACGCTTTATTGTTATTCTGTTATTCAATATACGCAACTTGCTCAAAATACATTCCACCAATCTTCTCCTAGGATAGCCGTAAAAGTTAATTCTGGGTGCAATCTTCCTGTGTTAGAGGTAAGGGACTGATTTCTCAGTCCCTGCCATAATTTAATTTATACAGCTGTGTCGAAAATTGCACCCTGCGGCGTGTGCAAGCCTCTAATTATATCATCAAGACGGCTTAGAAAACTGGAAAATGAGGAATTTTGTAACGTACCGTTCGCAAAGGCACGGCTAAGCGTATCCCTATCAATCTGCAAAAGCCCTGCCCCATTCCTAGTAATCCCCAACTGCGACATTTCCTCTTGCCGTTCGCCAAAAAGGTCTGTCAAGGCACGTTGCAAGGAATTTTCATTGTCAAGCTGCATTAGCGTGTTAAAAGCCGAGATAAAGTCGTTCATGCTTTCGTAAATTTCCGAAAAATCCTGTACATCGGCTTGTTCCTCTTCTTCGTCCAAAGCAAATCTCGAACGCCGACCCAACGCCGCTAATTCCTCCGCATCTAGGAATAAGTCTGTGAAGTCCTGCCCAAATCTTCGCTTGTTTTCCATAAAACGATCCCAGTCGACAACATCTACCGCCAATATTTCGTTATTGGAAAAAATCGTGATTTCGGTGTCTTGTCGTGCCAGTATATGAACCCCCCGGCTTGGCGAAAAATCTCCGCCAATGGTTCCAAGAAAACCATTAGTTCTAAACATACTCCTCTCACTATCATCTTTATTATGTGGTCTTACGAGGTCATGTCTCATAATGGCGGCATCAAACTCAATAGCCAAATCACTCTCCGCACCATTAAAGACCACGGAGGCACTAATAGTCGTGCCAGCCGCCCATTGGTTGATAGCGTCAGCAATGCGTTGTTGCACTTCCTGCCTTGTATCGGTTGCCGAAACGGTAAATTCAAATTCAAATTCTCTGTCGCCGATACGGAGTTCGAGCCGATGTTCGCCCAAGTTGAACCCTGCGATGTGGGCTAAATCGTTGCCGTTTCTGCTGGCAAGGAAGAAGTCGCCACGTGCTTGCATGACGTGTTTTGCCATGGGTCTGTCGGAGGTATTTTGGGTTTCGCTATCCGCATTGTCAACTTCGGAATTTCGCAACGTACGCCGCAAATCCTCGGTTGAAGAGGTTAGGGAATTCATAGCCATTCGCATTTGTAGCATTTGCGTGGCGTTGGAGAAAGGCGAACGGCTAGACTGTTGACCGCCTATTGTTAAGGCAGAAACGCCGTTGCCGCCACGCCGACCGTGCAGAGCGTTGAAAGTGTTTCCGAAACGCTCGGTGTTGGTTGTAGCTAGGTTTATCATATTTTACCACCTTTGCGGTATCTCGTCAGATACCGTTTTTATTTGATAAATTCATTGTACCACTAAAAGGGCGGTGTGTCAATTTTTTGGGAAATTTCTCACTTCAATGTCGAAAAGTAACAGAAAATTGTAGTTTGTTGCTATCATCAAATTTCGCCACATTGTGCAAAGTTCGGCTACTACTCTTGCTTGTTCGGCTGGGCTTCATCCCACGAAAACTATAAACACCCCACATCAGTAAAAGCATAATCTTTAATCTCTGCTATACCAATTATCCATTTTCCTGCTTGCATTGCCATTTCCTTACCTACAAACATCAACGGCTTAACAATGTCATAACTTTCCTTCTCGTATATTGTAAAAAATAATATTTCAACATCGTAATTTTGATTAGGAGTATATTCTTTTGCTTTACTCACGATTGCTCCTGAGAACAAAAAATCGTCTCCAAAATTAAAAGCAGGTCGCAATTTTTCCCCTTTTTCGTCCCCCTCATAGGTCTTGCCTTCCCTAGTAAACCTGATTTTGGCTTTTGCCTTTAACATAAAATTCCTCCTATAATTTGTGTACAATAGAAATAATTGCACTATTGAACAAGTCCAAATTTTCTTCGTAGATAATCACAGTACCTTTACGAAAAATAAATAAGTCCACAACTGTAAAATCCGCTATTTTTTCCATAATTGATTTATTTACAATTACTTCAAAAACTGCAACAGAAGTTCTTCCAATCGGTGTGTTTGCAAACTTCAAAGTCTCTCCAAAATCTAATCCAAAATACTTTACATCTACGCCTCTTCCGATAGAGAACTTTCTCGTTCTCATAATGGAGTAATATTCTTCTACGCCAACTGCTCTATATAGTTTTGTTGTGCTAGGCGTTTTAACACATTCTTTGAGTTTTGTAAGGAAACTGGCTGGTTGCACTTTCACTTTTTATATCACCCTCTTGTTGCTATAACATATGGGCGGATAAAGTCCGCCCATATGCTCTTTACTTCTTACCTCTAATGCTCCAACCCATACCGAATAGCCTCAACATTAAGCGGAATCAAATGAGCATTCCGCCCCTTAATACGATCGTGCAGAACCTCCTCCACATCCTCCATCGTAAATAAATGCGTCTTCTTAATAAACCCAGCCAACATCACCATGTTCGCCACTCGCAAATTCCCCAACTGCGTCGCTATGTTAGAAGCATCCAATTCCAATACCTCCACATCCGTCCGCTCAATCTTCTGATGTACTATCGAAGAATTAACGAATACATGACCGCCTGGCTTTACCTTATCTATGAACTTCGTAACCGACGGCCCATTCATCGCACATAAAATATCTATGTTTGACGATACTATCGGACTACCTATTATCTTGTCCGCTATGATAACCGCACAGTTAGCCGTGCCGCCCCTCATTTCCGCTCCGTACGACGGCATCCACGTTACCTCTTTCTCTTTCTTTAACGCTATCCACGCCGCCAACTGCCCCAGCGTCAATATCCCCTGTCCGCCGAACCCTGAAAATATTATCTTTGTCAATCCACTCACCCCGCATCCTTTAATACACCCAACTTAAAGTAAGGTATCATCGTATCTTTCAAAAACGCCATCGACTCCACTGGCGATACATTCCAACCGATACTGCACGTGCCAAGCACCTCGACCATCGAAAAGCCCTTATTCTCTATCTGGTTGTTAAACGCCTTTTTTATAGCCGCTTTCGCCTTTGCCAAATGCGGAATGTCATGGCAGGAAACTCGCTCAATATAGGTCGCCGAGGGTATCTGTGCCATTACCTCGCTCATTATTATCGGCTTGCCCATGTCAATTTCTGCACGGCCTAGCGGACTCGTGGACGTTTTCATGTCTATCAGCGTCGTGGGTGCCATCTGTCCGCCTGTCATGCCGTAAATCGCATTGTTGACGAAAATGACCGTTATATTGTCCCCCCTATGTGCCGAATGTATTATCTCGCTCGTGCCAATCGCCGCCAAATCGCCGTCCCCTTGATATGTGAACACTATCTTGTCAGGGTTCGTTCTTTTCACACCGCAAGCCACCGCTGGCGCGCGACCATGCGCCGCCTGCATTGCATCGCAGTTGAAAAATTTGTACAGCATTACCGAACAGCCCACTGGCGCAATGGCTATCGTCTTGTCCAACACGCCCAATTCCACCAAGGACTCCGCTATTAGCTTGTGAATGATACCATGCGTACAGCCAGGGCAGTACGTCAACGGCACATCGCTAAGCCCAGGAGATTTTTCGTAAACTACCATCTCTTCTACCTCCCCAAAATCTCTTTTACTTTGCCAGAAATCTCTTCTGGCTCAAAAATCATACCGCCGCAACGACCGTAAAAATGCACAGGATACTTCCCAGCCACCCCAATTTTCACATCGTCAACCATCTGCCCCATCGACAATTCGCATACCAAAATATGCTTAACCGACTGCGGCAGATTTTGGAAAACATCGTAAGGATACGGCCAAACGGTTATCGGCCGCACAAGTCCAGCCTTTATCCCACTCTCCGCCAATTCGTCAATCGCATTTAACACAATCCGAGCAGGAATCCCATAAGCCACAATCGCAACTTCGTCCCCCTCTTTGACCCTATTGTCAACCATGACTTCCTTTTCGATAATTTCCTTATATGTATCAAAACGCTTGACATTCATCTGTTCCAGCACTGCGCCGTCCAGATCAAGCGAAGTTATCATATTTTTCTCTCTCTTGCCAGAATTTCCATTCGCCGCCCACGGTTTATCGTGCAATTTCGGCTTTTCTTCCAACAATTCCACAGGTTCCATCATTTGACCCAGCATACCGTCCGCCAGCACCATAACAGGCGTACGATATCTATCCGCCGTATCAAAGGCCTTCGTCATCAGATCCGATGCTTCCTGTATAGAAAACGGCGCATAAACAGGCAAAAAGTAGTCCCCATTGCCGCCGCCTCTTGTACATTGGAAATAGTCCCCTTGCGAGGGCAAAATTCCACCAAGCCCAGGGCCACCTCTCGACACATTCACAATTACACAGGGCAACAAAGCCCCTGCCATATACGAAATCCCTTCCTGTTTCAACGCAATCCCAGGCGAACTCGAGCTAGTCATAACTCTAACTCCAGCCGCCGCTGCACCATAGCACATATTGATAGCCGCCACTTCCGACTCTGCTTGCACAAAGACTCCGCCAGATTTCGGCATATGCAACGACATATATTCCGGCACTTCATTTTGCGGCGTTATAGGATAACCAAAAAACGCCGTACATCCAGCCCTAATAGCCGCCTCACATATAGCCTCATTACCCTTCATCAACGTCTTCATTTTTTCATACCACCCATCTTTCCAATTTTTTACCGCAAGACCGTGGGGCTCTGCCCCACCACCCCGCTGGGGGCGCGCCCCCAGACCCGCTCGTTCGTTTTTTATGGGTCTTGGTTTTTGCCCCGATTATTTTCAATTTTTTGTCTCGTTTGTTTTGCAAACCGTCCCCCTATGCTAGAAATTTACAAAAATAAATTTAAAGTTTGTCCACTTTTCAAAGTGGCGGGGTGTGGGGCAGA
>WRKH01000250.1 GCA_009778175.1 Turicibacter sp. | reverse complement strand
GGCTCTGCCCCACACCCCGCTGGGCTCTGCCCAGACCCGCAAGGGGCTCTGCCCCTTGACCCCGCTGGGGGCGCGCCCCCAGACCCGCTCGTTTGTTTTTTTATGGCTCTCGTTTTTCCCGACTATTTCAGGTTTTTTATAGTTTTGGGAAGAACCCGTCTGGTTGCTTCACTGATTTTTCGTAGGGGCGGATATTATCCGCCCGTAATTTTGACGGTTTGACTATTTTGACGTTTGGCGATTGTAGCGGTTTGACGATTGCACGATTGCGATTGCGGACAGGCGATTGGGGCGATTGTGATTGCACGGCACGGGCGGATTCTATCCGCCCCTACGGCTACTCAAAAAAAATAATACGCCGCCAAACCCCCATTTTTGCGGTGTTTTCGCATTTTGAAAAAATTTTTCAAAATTTTTTTCAAAAAAGGTTGACACGATAAAAAAGTTGTAGTATGATAATAAAGTAGAGTGCCCGGATAGCTCAGTTGGTAGAGCAGAGGACTGAAAATCCTCGTGTGGGCGGTTCGATTCCGTCTCCGGGCATTTTATGTGCAGACTTTTAACGATTTTTAGGTGTTTCTGGCGTATAAAGGGGTGTGATTGTGGCGTTTATACATAAAAAAGCATTACCCACCCCCGAAGAAATTATAGATAAAATGCCTTTGTCGCCATATTCAAAAGAGATAAAGGAGCAGAGAGCCTCGATGCTTAAAGCGATAATAGAGGGCGAATCGCCGCTATTTCTATTGATAATCGGGCCGTGTTCCGCTGACGATGAAGATTCTGTTTTGGAGTACACCCTAAAGTTAGCCGAAATGCAGGACAGGGTAAAGGATAAGCTATTCATAGTCCCTCGTGTATACACAAGTAAGCCTCGCACGGTGGGGTTGGGATATATGGGTATGTTGCACCAACCAAACCCCGTACTGGAATCCGATATGTTAGCGGGTATAGAGGCGATTCGCCGTCTGCATATACGTTGTCTATCGGAAACAGGCTTGACTGTGGCTGATGAAATGTTATACCCCGATAATTTGCTGTATTGCATTGATTTATTGGGCTATGTGGCGGTGGGGGCAAGATCGGTGGAAAATCAACAACATCGCCTAGTCGCCAGCGGGATAGACTTGCCTGTTGGATTTAAAAACCCGATAAGCGGTGCTTTGTCAACAATGTTTAACGCCGTTCAAACGGCACAAATGCCGCATACGTTTATTTTTAGAAACAACGAAGTGCAAACTTGCGGCAACAGCCTAACACACGCCATATTGCGCGGCTCGGTCAACAGACAGGGTCAGGATATGCCAAATTACCATTTCGAGGAATTGGCTCGGGCAGTGCGGCTTTATGAAGATAGAGCTTTGCGAAACCCTGCTATAATAGTAGATACCAATCATTCCAACAGTGCCAAACGATACGATGAGCAGCCACGCATTGCAAAGGACGTACTAAACAGCAGAAACCACAATAAAGCCATAAAAAAAGCAGTCCGTGGGCTTATGATAGAGAGTTACTTAGAAGAGGGAAGTCAAGAAATAGCGAGCGTTTCATATAGGCGAGGGAAGTCTATTACCGACCCTTGTATGGGTTGGGCTGCTACAGAGACCTTGATTTATCACATAGCTGAAAATGTTTGAATATTATGATTTATAAAAATGAACTAACCTTGGATTTTTATGACACAAACGCACGCAATGAAGTTACGCTTACGGCGTTGCTTAAACGTATAAATCTTGCGGCGGGGGCAAATGCTCTTGAGATTGGTGTGAGTATGCAGGATACTCTCCAATGGGGGCTTACTTTTGTGTTGGAACGATTTGCCGTTACTATATTTGAGTATCCTCAATATATGCAAACGGCAACCATACGAACATGGCCTGCTGAAATAGCCAGGGGTGTCTTTAGGCGTAATGGCGATATGTGGCATAAAGACAAAAAGATAGCGGAATGGACTGCATTATGGGTACTTATAGACATTAACGAACGTAAGGTAAAACGCCCAAAGGCTTTGCCCATTACTCTACCCGCCTATGGATTGCTAGATGTGTCAACCGAAACGACAAAGATTGTAGTTCCCGTTGAAGCCTCTATAATTGCATCGTACAGCCATATTGTGCGATTTAGCGATTTGGATGCAAACAATCACATGAACAGTGCCATATACGGGGATTTAATATCCAATCTTTTGGAGACTGCACATATAAACTCCGCAGGTTATAGGTTCGTAAACTTGAACTATTTCAACGAGGCAAAATTAAACGATGAGATTAAGGTGGAATGTAGGCAACTCAAAAACACCCTATACATCAGCGGAAACACCGAAAAATATCAGGTTTTTGCCGCTTTGTTGGAGTTTCCAAATTTATAAATGGGGTTAGCAAACAAGTTGAACTTTTAAAAAATGCGGGTCTGGGGGCGCACCCCCAGCGGGGTGTGGGGCAGAGCCCCACGGTTTTTTAATACTTGCTGCGTATAACTTCGATTTGGTAGCCGTCTGGATCTGTTATAAAGTAGTATGACGGCGGAGTTCCAGGCAAGCCGCTTAAATCTGTTACTTTGAATCCCTTGTCCTTGTGCTTTTTGTGCAACTCTTCCAAAATATCGGTGCTAATCGCTATATGCCCGTATCCGTCTCCTATATTGTAGCCTGGATGATCGTAATTGTAGGTCAATTCTAGCTCATACTCTTCGCCTGGCAATGTCATGTACACAAGCGTAAATTTATATTCTGGAAAATCCCGTCGGCGGCTCTCGCTAAAATCAAATGCCTCTTTGTAAAATTTCAACGATGCCTCTAAATCCTTTACCCTGTATGAGGTATGTGTCATTTTCATAATTAAACTCCTATCTTTTAGCCCTAAAACTGTGGGATTTTGCACCCGCAATTTTGCATTTACATTTCCAATCTCAATTCATTGTAGCATAATTGCTAAATTTAGTCAAATCAAGTTTGTATGCCCTCTCCCTTAAATGATAATTTCAGTAAAATCGGCATAACCATCACACTAACGAAGACCACAACAATGACACTTGGAAACACCAGGGCACTCATAAGCCCCAATGCAATCCCCTTATTTATAACCACGAGCGACACCTCGCCGCGTGCAATCATGCCAATGCCAATCTGCAAACTCTCCCGTGTGCTGTATTTACTTAGCTTAGCCACTAACCCGCACCCTACAATCTTTGAAAGTATCGTAACCGCTACTAGTGCCACGGTAAAAATCACAATATTGGCGTTCATTGCCTCAAAACTGGTGTTAAGCCCAATATTTGCCAAGAATATCGGCGTAAACAGCATATAAGACAGCGTATGCGTATTCGTTTCGAGCGACTCCACATTTCTTGTCGTGCAGAAAGCGATTCCTGCAATGTATGCACCTGTTATGTTTGCTAATCCGAACATTTCTGCCAAATACGCCATTAAAAAGCAATACGCAATAGCAAAAATCGAAAATCGCCCTTTTTCGCCAATGCGGGAGTACATCCAATTAAAAATCTTGTTGATAACGTAGCCCGTCAATATTGCGAAGATAAAGAACGCAACTATTCTTGCAAAAATCGTAGCAATGGACAGAGCCGAAATGGTCTCGCCATCCGTACCCAAGCCAGCCAGCACCGCAAGCAAGACAATAATCATAATATCATCAAAAATAGAGGCACCTATTGCAATCGAACCCGTTTTGCTTTTTAATTTTCCCATTTCGTGCAGGGCTTCAACAGTTATCGTTGTTGAAGTGGCAGCTATTGCAACGCCTATAAAAAAGCTCTCCAAAGCGGACATACCAAAGGCGGCAGATACGGCGAATCCCGCACCAATAGCGGTAGCTGCACCAACTATCGATATAAAAAACGATGATTTTACAGAATTTTTCAGCTCCTTTAAATCTGTTTCCATACCTGCAGTAAAAAGCAGCAAAATAACGCCAAATTCAGCTAAAACAGAGATAGCCTCGTTTGGACTTGCCCAGCCGAGCACCGCCGGCCCAAGTAAAATCCCAGCCAACAAAGCTCCCACCATCTGAGGCATATGCACTCTCTTGAACAGTAGCGACATAAATTTTGTGGATATTAAAATTAACGCCACCCACAAAAATATCGAAGCATCTACCATACCTCAAAACCTCCTCTTTTAACCTTACTGCCCGCCTTTTTTAACCTTCAACTAAAAACCTGAATGGTGTTCACTGAAGCCGAACCTAAATTTTATCTAACTTAGCCTGAAAATGCCGTAAAATAGGAGGTTGCCAAGTTATTTTATAGCCTCGTTCTATAGTTGATGCTCGTTCCTTTATCGCAATCAAAGCATCTGCCATAACGTCAAAATGTGCCTGTGTATAAACCTGTCGAGGGACGGCTAATCGGGTAAATTCAAATTCTGATTCTATCTGTTCGTTTGTGTCGGGGTCGTTACCTATCATGTACGAGCCAATATCGCAGGAACGTATGCCCGCCTCCTTATAAAGCTCGATTGCAAGCACCTGTGCTGGGAACTCATAATAGGGAATATGCGGGAACATCGCCTTTGCATCGATATAGACACCATGCCCGCCCACGGGGGATTGGTACACAACTCCTGCCGCATCTAGCCGTGCTGCTAGATATTCCATTTGCCCGATGCGGTATGTTAGATAGCTGTCTTCCATACCCTGATAAATTCCAACAGACATTGCTTCCAACTCACGCCCCGACAAGCCGCCATAGGTATAAAAACCCTCAAAATTTATGCAGCTCGCCTTAATGTTCTGTACTAAGTCGGAGTTGGCTTTATCGTCTTTGATCGCCAACATTCCGCCCATATTTACATTAAAATCCTTTTTCGCCGACATTGTGAACATATCTCCATATGAAAACATTTCCTTGACAATATCCCGAATGGAGGTGTTGCGATAGCCCTCTTCATCTCGTTTGATAAAGAACGCATTTTCGGCAAAACGCGCGGCATCTATGCAGAGCGGGATATTATACTTTTTGGCTATATTGTAGACTTCCGCCATATTTTTCATACTAACAGGCTGTCCGCCCGCCGAGTTATTTGTAATCGTCTGAATGATAACGCCTATTTTATCGCCCTTCTCCTCGATTAGCTCCTCCAGACGTTCAACGTCCATATTGCCCTTGAATTTGGAGCGGACATTTGGCAATTTGCCCTCGGGGACGACATTATCAATCGGCCGTCCGCCCGCCAAGATAACATGGGCACGGGTTGTATCGAAGTGCATATTGGAGACGGCAAATTTTCCTTCTTTCAAGAGGAGGGGCATTAAAATTTTCTCACCTGCCCGTCCTTGGTGGACTGGTTGGATATAGTCATAGTTAAAAACATCCCTGCCTGCCTCAATCAGCTTTCGATAGCTACGACCGCCTGCATACGCTTCGTCCCCCAAAAACATTGCCGACCATTGCTCCTGACTCATAGCCCCCGTACCCGAGTCTGTGAGCAAATCGATATAAACATCCTCCGAGGCTAGGTTAAACAGATTAAAATCAGCCTCTTTTATTTTCATCAAGCGTTCTTCGCCAGTAGTCATTTTAATAGGCTCGACCATCTTAATACGAAAAGGCTCCGCTACATACTTACTCATAAAAAAATCTCCCTCTCTTTCCTTTTTTAAAACCGTGGGGCTCTGCCCCACACCCCGCAAGGGGGCTAGCCCCCTTGACCCCCTTCGTTCGTTTTTCTTGGGTCATGGATTCCCGTAAATTGCTACAAATTTGTAGTGATTAGGGTCAAATCGAGAGCCGGTAAATAACGAACAAGTTTTCAAAACCGTACTCCCTTGGTTTTCTCAGCTCATAGAGTTTCCGAAACCGCTACAAATTTGTAGCGGTTAGGGCGAAATCGAGAGCCATAAAAAACAAACAAGCAGTCCAGGGCGCGCCCTGGTATGACGAATAGCCCCCAGGGTTTTGACCTTAGTAAGCCATGTCTACTATTTCTTGGATTAGGTACATACGGCGGTCTAGTTCTGCTATTTTGTCGGCACATAGTATTAGCTCTTTGGATAAATGATCGGGCATCTTGTTTTTGTACTTGTAGCGTACCTTGTGCTCTAAAGAAGCCCAAAAATCCATCGCCTGTGTGCGTATCTGTATCTCGACGGGCAGAATCTCCGTTTTGTTCGTTAAATGTACGGGAACATCCAAAATCAAGTGATAACTGCGGTATCCGCTCGGCTTCGGATTGGTTATGTAGTCCTTTTCGCCCCGTACTATAATATCGGGCTGCCGTTTTAGAACATCTGCAATGTAAGTAATATCCTTTGCATAGTAGCAAATACAGCGTATCCCCGCTATGTCGAATATATGAGTCCGTGCGTTTTCAACAGTCAACGATAGATTGTGGCGGTGTAGCTTCTCCGCTATGCTCTCGGGCGTTTTAACCCGCATTTTTACGTGTTCTATCGGATTGTACGCCTGAAAGGTCAAAAAATCTTTTAGCAAAATGTCGATACGCATCTCTATGTTCTTTAATGCACATTCGTAGATTACAAGACTCTCTTTCAATTTCACAAACTCGTTCGTTGGAAACAACATCATTATACTTGCTCCTCGTCATTTCTGCAATAATGGTATATTAACCGTAAGTTTAGCCCCAGGACTATCGTTTTCGGCTGTAACATTCCCCTTGTGCTGATCTGCAATGGATTTTACAATGGCAAGCCCAATGCCCGTTATTCCTTCTTTCCCCATGAAAAAACGCTCGAATACACGGGGGAGGTCATCGGGTTCAAAGCCTGGCCCATCGTCCTTAACTATTATTATAGCATTATTTGCCTTGGAATAACACTCCACTGTAATCTCTTTTTTTGCAAAACGTAGAGCGTTTGCCATTAGGTTGTCGATAGCCCTGTTTACGTAAGATACCGCACAATGCACAAAAACGGGGGTTTTGTCGTGCATAAATTTTATCTCTAATTCCTTTAATTCGGCTAACGGCTGTTGCAAACCGATACGCTCCTGCACTAAAATACGTAAATCGCAGGATTCCTTTGCATCCATTGTCAGGTTATCGATTTTTGAAATGTACAAAATATCGTCAATCATCTCGGAGAGGCGGCTCGAGGCATCTAAGATGATTTGGGCTGCCTTGTCTTTATCCATAATTCCGTATTTTATCCCCTCAGCGTAACTCTTTATCGTCATCATGGGCGTTCGCAATTCATGTGAGGCGTTTTGGAAAAATATTTTTTGGTCGTTATCGTAGGTTGCCAGCTGTTTGGCGGCGTGATTCAGGCTTTTGTTTAGCGCCTCAAATTCTTCATTCAAAAAGGAATGGGAGTTTTGGGTAAAATCGCCTCTACCTATGCGTAAAGCACAGTTTTGCAGTATACGGAGCGGTTTCGTTAGAGTGCTTGACAGAAAACTTATCGCCGTTACTGCAATAAGCCAAATTAATAGAGCCAAAAAAATCAGTAGCGTGTTTATGCTGCTCACGAAATTTTGCAAGTCCGTAACGTCTATGTAGAAGACTGAATATGCGGGGATGCTACCAAAATTGATACCTGAAGCCGAGATGAAAAAGGTGCTGTCGTCTACTTGAAGCCGAGTGTTTTCAAGGTTTTCAAGATTAAGGTTACGCTCTGCAAGACCTGCAACTACTATTTCGGAGGAGACACTCGCAGGGGGGCTTACCATATTATAATTGCTGTCAATCAGTATAGAACGTAGATTTGAGCGAAAATATTCCTGACGATTGCCCATCACAAAGCGAAGCACAGGCATTCCAGGAAAGGTTTGCTGAATAATTATGTTGTAGGAAGTAATCCGTGCCTCGTCCAAAATATTTCCAGCACTTACATTGATGTACTGCCTTACCATGACGTTAAATGCCAACCCGACCGACAGAAAGGAAAGGAAGAGGAGTGCCGAAAAAACCGCCAAAATGCTGAATCTTAAGTTGCTTTTTATCCTTCCGAACATTTCGTAGCCCCCTTGCGTTCATATTCGATTCGCCGAAACAGGGCTTTTACTCGCATCACAAGGCTCATAAGGCTAACGGGCTTTGTAAAGAAGTCGTCGCAACCCAAGTCCATACCCGTCTGATAGTCCAAATCACTATCTCGGGCAGTTAGCATAAAGATAGGTACATGGCTAGTTTCACGCAATATTTTGCAACAGGTAAAGCCGTTGGAGCCTGGCATCATCACATCTAAAATAACCAAATCCGCTGGTGTTTCCGCAAAGGCAGCAAGCAAATCATCACCATTTTCAAAATCCGACACATCATATTCCGCACTCTCCAAAAAGGTTTTTATCGCCTCTCTTATGGTACGGTCATCATCAGCTATATAGATCTTTTTTGCCACATTTACCCCTTCTTTCTGTTAAAAACTCGCAGACAGCAGACAAAAACAGCGAAAAACGTCAAAATTAGCTTTGACCAGCGTTGTCCGCAAAATCAACTATGCCAAAACCATTATACTACGTATCTTCGATTATGTAAAATTTTGCCCATTAATATTTTTGGAAACCGCCTCGAATCAAGATCAACATCCGCCCACAAACCGCAAGGGCGGATTCCATCCGCCCCTACGAAATACCCCTGCAACCCGCCTAACCCTAACCCATAAAAAAATGAGCAGGGTCAAGGGAGCGCGCTCCCTTGCGGGGTGTGGGGCAGAGCCCCACGGTCTTAAATCTTCCGTCCTGTAATTCTACTACCCTATCAGCATTCTCAATCGTGCTTAGCCTGTGGGCAATGATAAACGTCGTCCGTCCTTTCGTAAGCTCCGCAAGGCTCTTCATAACCTCTCGCTCACTGGCGTAGTCAAGCGAACTAGTCGCCTCGTCCAATATGAGAATCGGCGGATTCTTCAAAAATACCCGTGCTATGCTGATACGCTGCTGCTGTCCGCCCGATAGCTTCACGCCACGCTGTCCGATGTCCGTGTGGTAGCCGTTCGGCAGTTTCTCGATAAAATCATGGGCGTTCGCCGCCTTTGCCGCCGCTATTATCTCCTCATCGCTCTTCGCAAGGTCGCCGTAACGGATATTCTCCAAAACCGTCCCTGCAAACAGGAACGTCTCCTGCCGCACAAAGCCGATATTCTCACGCAAAGATTTTAGCTTGATTTCGCGGATATTTGCTCCGCCAATCAAAATCTCGCCCTCGCAATCGTAAAAACGTGGAATCAATGAGCAGAGCGTCGTCTTGCCCACGCCGGATTCTCCGATAATTGCCACCGTTTCGCCTGATTGCACGTGCAGATTGATTTTCGACAGCACTTCCGATTGCCCATTGTAACGGAACGACACATCTTTAAATAAAACGTCGTATTTTGTCGCAATCAAATCCACCGCCGTGGGCGAATCCTGTATTTCTGGGGAAATTTGCATTATTTCCCGAAACCGTTCAAAGCCGATTAGTCCGTCCTGCACCTGTTCGACCATGAACGCCAGTCGTGGAATCGGAGCGGTCAGATATGCGGCATACATGATAAAAATCAGCAAATCCGCAATCGACAGATAGCCCTGCACAATCGAAATTCCGCCCACCGCCACGATAATCACCGTTACCAACGGCTGGAAAAAGAACTCGATAGGGGCAAAGTTGAACGCCTCGTATTTGGCAATCTTGCTCACGCTACCGTAAAAAGCGGCGTTTTCGTATCGAAATTTGTCGATTTCCGCCTGCTCGTTCGCAAAACTCTGCACAACTCGTATTCCTGCCAAATTCTCCTGCACGAAGTTGCTGACCTCGCCCAATCTCGCCCTATTTTGCCGTTTTACGCCCTGCATTTTCCTATAAAACGGAAAAGAGTACGCAAACATCAGGATGAGCGGCACACAGACCGCCATTGCCAACGATGGATTTAGCACAAAAAGTATGCCGAGTGCCCCAAAAAACTGGATTCCATGAATGACGACATTCTCAGGCGTGTGGTGCATCATTTCCGATAAATCGTTCAAATCGTTGGATATGCGGGATATTAGCTGCCCAATTTTTTGGTTATCGTAAAAGCTAAAATCCAGTTTTTGATAGTGTTCAAAGAGCTGTCCACGCATATCACGCTCAATTTTCGCACCCATATCATGCCCTTTGTAGTCATAATAGATGGAAAAGCCTGTCTGTGCCGCAATGATAGCCAGCATGACCAAGCTCGCCTGCAAAATCTGTCCGCCGCTACCAGTCTCAACCAGCGTACCTGTGATATGCCGCACAATTAAGGGCAACACCAACGCCAGCACCGACACGCCGAAAGTGCTGATTAAATTCGCCGCCAGTAGCCTTTTATATGGGGCGTAATATTGCCCCAATTCCTTTATTTTAGTAAAGATAGAAATTCCTCCTATTTATGGGAGGTTTTCAACTGCCCTCCCTTGCAATATTAGAAATGTCTTTTTCATATGATAACACCCTTTCTAAAAGCCCTGATTTGTGCAAGGCTGATATTTTAATTTATTGTAGCATAAAACTGGAGAAATTGCAACAGGCATTTTATTATTTTTTGCGGCTATCTTTATGAGGCAGTTGGATAGTCAAATTCTACCCAACAAAAACTCCTCAAAATCCATCAAACTAACCTCGCCGCATTGATATTTCGGCTTTTGGCTAACGTATTTCCCTCTAATATTCGCATACAGTTCAGATAGGGCAAAATCAATCCCAAGCTGAAAATTCTCCAAAATATTCATGCCGACAACCTCGTTTATTGCGATATTATCGGCGTTTGGCGTGGCAACAAGAGCATTTTTTATTTGAAAGCCACAAAAAACCAACGTGGGAATCACTCGCAAATCGCATAAAATTGAACCACCGCCAAATCCACCGATAACAAGGGCTTTTGATTCACTCACTTTGAAACCACGCTTTACCGCTTTTTCCTTTTCCATGGTTGTCATAAATGCCCCAGTATCTAGTAGAAAAGTCAAAGGTTTCATTGGTTGGCGACTGTTGTCAACCGAGTACAATTTAACAAATACTTGGTTGTTTAAAACTTCTAGCGGAATTTTGTATTTATAATTAATTGCAATCATCAACATCTACCTCCCAAAGACCGCCAAAAATAGCGTTCGGATTCCTTGGTAGCAGGGACAATTCTCCTGCTGTAATCCACTGTGGGTCGCGCAGATAAACCTCGTATATTCCCTCTTCACTGCCCTCCCAAGCGGTATCCGCTACAACAACAGGAATGTGGTCATCGAGAGAATCATATTGATCCCCTCTTTCTTTCACTACAAACAACCATTTTCCCTCGTATTTTTCGTGAATTTCTTCATTAGTCATTTTAGGTTGATTTTCCAATATTTCATACATTTTTGTTGCTCCTCTCGTTAATTAGTGCAAATTAGTGCCAAAAACTCATTTTATAAGACATTCGGATGGTCTAACAAAAACTCCTCAAAATCCATCAAACTAACCTCGCCACATTGATATTTCGGCTTTTGGCTAACGTATTTCCCTCTAATATTCGCATACAGTTCAG
>WRKH01000249.1 GCA_009778175.1 Turicibacter sp. | reverse complement strand
GAAAGGGGTTGACAAACGTTGCCGAACTGTGTTATAATTAGCAGAGCAGAGCAGAGCAGAGCAGAGCAGAGCAGAGCAGAGCAGAGCAGAGCAGAGCCTTAGCCGCCTAGTCTCCGCCCTTTTGTCTTGCCTAAAAATAACAAAAACCTTGCCAACGCAAGCAAACCGCTTATTTCCATTAAGAGAGTGAGCCGTTACTTGTGTTTTTTGTTGCGAAATTTTAGCAACGCAACTTTAAACGCAACTTTATAAGATAAGCAAAAATAAAAAATAAATCTAAGGAGGAACTATTATGTTCTGTACAAACTGTGGCGTAAAAAACGCCGAAAATGTAAAATTTTGTAATGCTTGCGGAAGCCCAATGTCTGGCGATGCAAGTAATGTGGGAAATTTCGCCACTCCGTCAAGCAGGCAATCCACTCAAACCTATGCGAACCCCTTAGCAACGTTACATCCACAAAGAATTATTTTAATTGTAATTTCAGCGGCAGGAATTATTTCATTGTTTTTGCCTTGGACTTCATCAGTATTAGAATTTTTCGGCATAACTGGTAACTCTTTTAGCATCAGTCCAATAGCAGGCATAATAGGAATAATTTTTTTCTCAACGGTGGCTGTTTTTGCTTTTAGTGTGGGCAATGATAAAACTCTAGCTCTATCAGAATATCCCAACGCACTCGTTATAGCGAGTATCATTATGGGGGGTGGCATTATTGCATTAATAGGGCTTTATTTGATCTTTGTTGGCATACCTAGTCAAGTGATTGCTGAAATAGGTTTTGGTATGACTCTTGAAGATACGACTATATCTGAAAGATTTGAAATACTAGGAAATGGCATATTTTTGTTTACATTTGCTGGGATGGCGTGTTGGCTTGTGCTTAGTAATCATCTTATTCGTATAGTATATATGGTTAGTGCGATATTTTTGTTTTTAGCCTCCCTAGCTACTATCGACTTTGATGTTTTTTTGTGGATGTGGAATATTGGTGGAATATTGGAAAGAACATTAGCAGTGTTGGTAATATGCTTGCCAATATTTAGCATTGTCGCAGCTGTATTGCGAGCAAAATTTAACCTACTACGCTCAATAGCTGTATTGGGCATAATTCTTGTTCCTATCACGGCGTTCTTGCCTTGGCTATGGTTTACTCCAGCTAGTTTGTTTTATATTGCATTAGCTGTGATAGCACATATTGGATGTAATTATGAATTACGTTAGCCGACAGTATTATTGCGGAACAATCCGCAAACATGAACATAATCACAGATGCAACAACGACATCACAGGAAAGGAGATTGTCCATTGTCAGTCCTACGAGACAAAAATGGATAAAAGAGTCTCTTTTTGCCCAAATTGCCAAACTAAAAACCTGCAATTATAGATAGCAAGTAATTTCCAAAAGCCTACCTAGTAAAAATGGGTAGGCTTTTAATTTTCGACAACAACCCCTCTTGACTTCCCACCAAAAACCTGCTACAATAAAACCAACTCAAACAAAGGGGAGCAAGCGGTTTGGCGGATATAATTTATATCTATCTCGCAAGCACAAAATACCGTTCACAACGATAATCATCACACTCCGCCACGCTCAACAGCCGTTTTGCCCAGTTCGTCATCGGTCAAAACGCCTACATAGACACAGGCACAAGGCGGAATATGACGGCAGGCGTTATCCCATTCATCTTCAGCGACCGCACGTACTTGCCGATACGCTACATAGTCGAGCCGTTAGGGTTTACTTTCCGCATAGACACAGCTAGGAACGCTATAATTATCGAATAACTCAGAAATCCCCTGCTATCTCAGCAGGGGACTTCCTTTCCAACAAAATTCTCGACAAACACACCCAATAAAAAAATTTGAAAGTATTAAAAATGAGCAGCGTAGCAATCTCGAAAAAACAGCAATTACACGACAGATAAGAAGCCCGCCTCCCTTTTATAATCGAAATCCCACCAACGAAAACCAAATATTTTCGATCAAACATTTTACAATCCCCCCAAAAAATGGTACAATAAAGTCAAACATATTTCTTAGGAGGTTTTATTATGAAATACCTAACATTTGGCGAGATCATGCTCCGCCTGAAAACAAAGGGCGTGGAACGCTTCTTCCAAAGCCCCAGCCTGGAAGCCACTTTCGGCGGCGGCGAGGCGAATGTTGCCGTCTCCCTCTCGAACTACGGCTGTGATGCGGCTCTGCTCACTTTCCTGCCCAAAAACCCCATCGGCGACCATTGCCTTGCCGAACTACGGAAATTCGGCGTGGACACGAGCCGCATAATCCGCGGTCCTGGGCGCATGGGCATCTACTTTTTAGAGTGCGGTGCAAATCAGCTGCCCAGCAAGGTCGTCTATGACCGAGATTATTCCGCCATTGCCCTTGCAAAACCTGGCGATGTTGACTGGAATAAGGCATTTGACGGCATCGGCTGGTTTCACATCACTGGCATTACGCCCGCAATCAGCCAGTCCAGCATGGAGCTCTCGCTCGAAAGCGTGAAAGAGGCGAAGAAACGCAATGTTACCGTCTCCTGCGACCTGAATTTCCGCAAGAATCTGTGGAATTACGGCAAAAAAGCCCCAGAAGTCATGGGCGAACTGGCGAAATACGTTGACGTGGCGATTGCCAACGAAGAAGACGTGCAGATGTCCCTCGGCATCACGACGGACGTTGAGGTACATTCGGGCGAATTGGATCGGGAAAAATATCGGGCTTTGTCCACAAAAGTTCTGGAAAAATACCCCGATATGAAGATGATCGCCATAACCCTGCGTGAAAGCCAAAGTGCCGACAGCAACGGCTGGGCGGCTTGTCTGAACGACCGCAAGGATTTCATCGTGAGTCGGCGTTATCAGATAAACGACATCATCGACCGAGTGGGCGGCGGCGACTCGTTCGGCGGTGGGCTGATTTACGGCTTGAACAACTATTCCGACCACAAGCAAGCCCTCGAATTTGCCGTGGCGGCGAGCTGTTTGAAGCACTCGATAAACGGCGATTTCAACCGAGTTGACGTATCCGACGTGGAGAAACTCATGGGCGGCGACGGCAGCGGCAGAGTTGTGCGGTAAATGCGAGTCATAATAGGCAACGACCACGCCGCCGTGCAGCTAAAACAGTCTATCGTGGGCTTTTTGCGGCAGAAAGGCATCGAGGTGTACGACATAGGCGTGGGCGTGGGCGAAAAGGTGGATTATCCAGACAATGCGGTGGCTCTGTGCGAGCGGCTGGCGGAGTTCGACTTGGGCGTGCTAGTCTGCGGCTCTGGCGTGGGAATGTGCATTTCTGCGAATAAAGTCAAGGGTATCCGAGCGGTTGTCTGCTCCGAGCCGTATAGTGCGCGGATGGCTAGGGCACATAATGACGCGAATGTGCTGTGCTTGGGTGCGAGAGTGGTTGGCGACGAGTTGGCGTTCGAGATTGTTTCGGCTTTTTTGGATACCGATTTCCAAGGCGGGCGGCATGGCATTAGGGTTGAGAAAATCAATGGGATTTTGCCTTAATTCCGCCGTTTTGAGAGTTAATAGTTTGAGTTAGGGCGGACGGCAAAAAGTCCGCCCTGGTTTGCTTAGTTTTGTACCACGATTTTATGGCGTAAATCCACGGCACTTGTTAAGATTACAGGCTCGCCGCCGTCAACCCCTGCTTTTACTAGGATAGTTGCAAATTCTTTGTTTTCGGAAATGTTTACTTGTACGTCTAGTATGTGGCGGGCTAGTTCTTGGCGAATTTGGTGGTAAGAATTTGGGTTGAGTACACAGCTATAATAAGGATGACAGCTGGTGCAACTATTACCAGCAGAAGAACAATCACAGCTAGTATTATCACAATGAACACTAGTATTACACCTTCCGCCTAAATTTAATCGTCTAAATTGTGTTCCGCTTGTTGCATTGCGATTGAATGAGAAAATAAAATCATTTGATTGATTTGTATTTGGCTCAATCTGCCACAAAACTAGCATAAGTTCCCCATTTGTGTGGGTATGATGTATAACGACATCAGCCATCTGAATCTGAGCCGTCAGGGCATCCACCGCCGCACGAGCGTTCTCCAAGGCTTGATTTTGCTCAACCGTGGCACTCGATACTCGTGCCGTGTATATTAAAATTTGCCCTATTCCGATAAATAGAAGCATCCATAATGCTATAGCGACAGTTAGCTCTATTAGTGTAAATCCGTTTTTCATCGCACTCACTCCTAAAATATTTTACGCCCATTATAACGCAAATTTTTATAATTTGCAAATTTTTAAAATTGCAAAAATCAAGCCATCAATTTGCAAATTTTCAAAATCGCAAAAATTAAGCCCTCTTCCGAACCCCTTTAACCGTCTTCCACACCCCATCGCCGATTCCCCACAACGAACTCGCCACAATAATCACTGCCACAACGTGCCGCCATTGGAAATCTCCAACCGCCATTCTAACGTCATTCACCGAATCCGCTATTAACGAATGTTCCAATAAATTCATGTTAAACAAATCCCCCCAATACAGCATATGTAGCATAATTCCCCCAATGACGACCGTATGCACAATATTGGCGAAACAGGTTGCAACATTCCACCTCGCTTGGCGTAAAAATACGACATTCGAGACAAGACCAGCCGCACCCATGATTATAACAAACGGAATTGCTCGCATAAGTGCCACTTGCGAAAAAAGGCTTATATCTGCAAATTCGTGTGGTGCAAATAAAAATGTGCCGCCTGCCAAAATCCAGTAAATACAGCCTATCGTGAAAATCACGGACAGAAATATACCTACTACGCTAGATATTTTTGAAATATTCCCGTCTGTGGTTGTGGGGATTTTGGGCAGATTGGACAATGCGGCAATATTCCATTCTTCCCCCACATATCCGCTTTTCTCCGCTATTACAAAACCGATTGTAGTCCAAAAAGCCGCCTGTAATGCCCCTTGCAAGCCTGTCCACACCGCACCGCCTATCATATTTGAAATGCTGGGGATTCCAGCCACCGCTCCGCCCACGGCGGCAACCGTTGCCACTATCGCAACCACCATTTTCAGAACCTGGATATATGTGTCATATAAAAGCGGCGAAATCAAGTAACGAGGGGGTTGATATTGGTTTGCAAGGCTTTGCGGAGAGCCGAGTTGTATCAGCGTTTCCTGCACATTCTGCATAGCGGCTGATTCTGGCAACATATCGGCAATATTCGCCCTAAGTTCCAACATTACCTCTGTCCGTTCGCTTTCTGGCAAACGGCGGACTGTATCGTAAATGTAGCGTTCGATTAAATCTTCCTGCCCTTTTTTAGCTGGCTGATTTTGATAATTTTCTGTCATTGTAAGACCTCATTTCTGTTTAATAAACTCTCCATATCGGCTACAATGCGTTGCCATTCTGCACGTAATAGCTGATAAATTTTTTTGCCGTTTTGGCTAATCGTGTAATATTTACGTGGGCGGCTTTGGCTTGTGTTCCATTCGCTTTCTAATAGTCCTTGTGATTCCAGCCGTCGTAGTAGTGGGTATAGGGTATTTGCCTCGATTTTTACGCCGCCGCTTTCCATCTCTTGTAGTAGGGAATATCCGTATTTTGCGGTATTCAGGCAGCTTAGCACGGCTAGGACTAGCGTTCCACGCCGTAAGTCCACGATAAATCCTTGGACGATAGCGGTATTTTGCATGGGTTTGCTCCTTTCTGTGGGTTGTGGTTGTGGTTTTATTATAATGTATGTGGCACAGTATTGTCAATAAAAAAATTTGCGGCTTAATTTTTTTCGCAGAGCATTTGAGAGAACACCTAGATTTCATACCACCCACCGCCATATCCCCCAGTCATCAGCCATAATACAAATTTTCAAAATTTGCAATATCGCACAAAAAGCAGTAAAATATCTATAAAGACAGCCCAATGCAAAAAAATACAAAACGAGCGGGTCTGGGGGCGCGCCCCCAGCGGGGTGTGGGGCAGAGCCCCACGGTTTTAAAACTGAAGGAGGAATATTTTTATGGATAGAGTTTGTGTGATTGTTTTGGATTCGGTGGGGATAGGGGAGATGCCCGATGCCGCTGAATTTGGAGATGTTGGAGCCCATACGCTGGGTAATATTCTAAAAACACGAGGAAACTTGAATATACCTAATTTGATTGCAATGGGTTTGGGTAATGTTGAGAAAAGCAAACTGCCCACAACAACAACGCCAACCGCCGCCTATGGCCGTATGGCTGAAATGACCCATGCAAAAGACACAACAAGCGGGCATTGGGAACTTATGGGCTTGATTATGGATACGCCATTTATGACGTTTCCAAACGGCTTTCCCACGGAATTTTTGGAAGAATGGACTCGTATAAACGGGATAAATGGCTATTTGGCGAACAAAACCGCCTCGGGTACGGAAATTTTGAAGGAACTGGGCGAAGAGCATATGAAAACGGGCAAGCCCATCGTTTACACTTCTGCCGATTCCGTATTTCAAATAGCGGCACATGAGGAGATTATCCCTATTGATAAGCTGTATAAATTATGCGAAACGGCACGGGATCTTTTGACCGCTGGCTACTCTGTGGGGCGGGTTATTGCACGTCCATTTTTGGGGGAAGCGGGTAATTTTACCCGTACGAAAAATCGTAAAGATTACGCAATCGAACCACCCGAAGATACCGTATTAGACGGGCTTGTGGCAAATGGGGTCAAAACGCTTGGCATCGGTAAAATTGAGGATATTTTTTGCAGACGAGGGTTATCGTACATTGACCATACCACAAACAACAAAGATGGCATAGAGGCAACGATTGCCGCCCTTAAGGCTGACAATGACACGGGGCTGATTTTTACAAATTTGGTGGATTTTGATATGCTTTTTGGGCATAGGAACGACCCATACGGTTACGCCGAGGCTTTGGAATATTTTGATAGGAGATTACCTGAAATTATGGCGGCATTACGCCCGAACGATTATCTTATGATAACAGCCGACCACGGTTGCGACCCGACAACGCCGTCCACCGATCATTCCCGTGAATACGTACCCATTTTAATTTACGGCAAAAAGGTATCACCGCAAAATCTAGGCACAAGCTACACATTTGCAGACCTAGGGGCAACAACATACACTCTACTAACAGGCAAAAAATGGCCCATCGGCAAAAACTTGGTTTAAGACCGTGGGGCTCTGCCCCACACCCCGCAAGGGGACAAGCCCCCTTGACCCCCAACATTCGCTCCTTTTTGTTATCTTGGTTAAGCACTTGGGGGTTGCAATTTTTTCCGTGGGGGCGGATTCTATCCCAATGTCATTAACTTTAACGATTTATAGGGACGGGCGAACAGAGTTCGCCCCTACAACATCACCCGTAGGGGCGAACTCCGTTCGCCCGCAATCGCTCCCACGGGCGGATATTATCCGCCCGTGGAAAAATTCTTATTTGCCTACTTGTCTAACCCTGCCAATTCTGCCTCTATCGTCAGCTTAAGGGATAGTTCTTCCAAACGCTCATCTTCAATATCTTCATCTTCGATTTCTTCTGTCTCCTCATCATCGACTTCAATTTCAGATTCCTCGTCCTCGAACTCCTCTTCCGCCTCGTCTGTATTTTCTAACTCCTCTTCCGCCCCGTATGTACTTTCCTCTTCGTCCTCAACTTCGGACTCCTCGCCGTCCTCCTCGGTTTCGTCTTCCAATTCAAATAAGTCTTCGGCGGGTGTCTCGTCAATATCCTTGTAGCTGTTATCATAGTCGTTATAGGTGTCCTCGGGATATTCGTCAGGCTCGGGTTCGGGCTCGGGGTCGCCTAATACCACGTCTGGCTCGGGATCGGGCTCTTTCTTTTCGGGTTCGTCTGGCTCGTCTTCTTCTGCCTCATTTTCAGTAGGCAAAGCAGACAAAGCAAACGCAAATCCGTCCATATTATTACTGCTCCGCACAGATTCTAACCACGCATTACTAAGTATACCGTTGGAAAGTAGAGTCTGCCTTGCGGATACAACCTGCCCCTCTGACAAAATTCCTGCCTCGGGCGGTATCGGAATACTCCAAGGTTGTGTATTCTGCGGAATGTCGCCAACTGCAAAGCCCTCAAAGCCTGTTGCTGGCAATTCCACAGTATGGCCATTGGGGAAAGTTAAGCTAAGTACTGCCCCTGGCATACGGAGTCCTGCAATGTGAGTAGGTTGTACGCCGTTCATTATCCAAATTTCTTCGGTAATGTATGGCCGCCGTGTCCCTGGAATATCGGAAATTTCATCGTTCGGCGGCGTGAAGATGAAGAAGAGGGAATCGCCCCAAAATTCATGTTGGAAAGTCCAACCCTCGCTCCATGGATAAGTTATTGAAATGTCATCTAATGTGTCGCCAACTTCAAATGACGCAGGTGCACCCAATGTAGGCAGACTCCACTGTATCCAAATCTGGTCTTGCGGATTCCGCCCGACTCCATTGACTATACCAAGAGCAGGGTCGTTGTCTGTGAAATCGCCCGTAACGCCATGATGCAACGTATTTTGATTTGGTACAGTTACCACAGTCCGCCTGTCAGAAGTTACCACAACAGTCGGGTGCATAGCTGTTACCGTCATACCGTTCTCATCAAAATTCCAATCCCAACCTCGTGGCACGTTTACTATTATGAGGTTGTTCGTTAGGTCAAGATACTGTGCAATCAGCTCTGTAGCGTGAGCGATACTGCTAAAGCTCAGTGCCACATCTATTTCGCCAAACCGTGCTTCGTTGCCTTGTGAAGTCCACGTCAGCCACCATGGCCCTGTAACGAATACATTTCGCTGGTGTGTAATTGTAACTACAATAGGCTCAATCTCGCTAGGCGTATTTTCAAACTCAAAATGCACGTGTAGGCGTTGGTCACCGTTAGCATCGGTGGAGATGAGCTCCCTACCAAAGTCAGTCAGACGTACATTTTCGTGGATACCTATACCCATGTTGGAATCTATTTGAGCGATCGGTATATCATTAACCGTTACTGCCGTGAGTGTGTAGTTTTCAGCGTTGATATTTCTGACTACGTAAAGCCTACTTCCGCCATCCACAAAGCCTGTTACCTCACGTTTAAAGTACGCACTCCCGTTAGTAGCGTTGAAATTCCAAACATTGGCTGGGTCTTGTGTGTCATTTGGAAATTCCCGTGGGTCTCTTGCCATGAAGTCGTGGGCTGTTGCACCAATTACGTTTAACGAATACATAATCTGAGGTACCGTCATAGCATCAGCGTGAGACCACGTAACATAAACGTAGAACAAATTCTCTGTATCTACAACTGGACCTGTCCCTGTCGGCGGGGTGATTATAATGATAATTCCGCCGTCTGGAGCATTGGGTGCAAAATCCCAGGTCCATTGGAATTCACTCGGTGGGCTAGGGGTAGTGTTTGGACGATTTGGTAAGTTTACTGTGATGTGCTCTCTATCGCCGCCTGGTGGTGGGATTAGTTCTATCTGTATCCTGTCGCCTGGCTGGCTAATGATTGCATTTACAGAATCCCCTGGAAACGTCTGTTCGGGGTCGTCAGGGTTGCGAAGTATACTTGACCATTCGTTCTCGATTTCGGGAGCAACGGTTATAATTCCGCCGCCTGTATAGTATTCCACGATGTTTATCACAACATTACCCGAGCTTGGGAGTTGTACCTCAACAGCCGTGAAGTCGTAGTGTATGTGGACAGTACGGTCGGATGTAATCTGCCATGTGATATTGCCCGCACTGTTAGCTATATTCGCCACCAAATTATTTTGCAAGCTAGCAGATATGTTGATACCGTTCATCTCTGCTCGGTTAAAGTTGTTGGGATTCACAGCGTTGGGAGTAATATTAAGCGTGGCAACGCTTGTGTTGAGATTCTCGGCAAAGAAGCTAAACGAGCCAAAGCCATCCGTAACTTGGTTAGTTACAGTAAAGCCCGATGTCGTGCCATCGGAATTCCTTATGGCACTGCTAGCACCTGGTGTCCCTGAGTTGAATGTGATTTGGGGGTTGGCTGCAGTTGGGGGATACCAGGTTACTAGAATGTTGGTACTAACGTCAAAGCTAGGCATATCGGGAGGATTAGGTGGTATCGGTCGAATGATAACCAGCCAAGGGCCGTCGCTATCCCAAGTTTCATCATCTACTACAATCCCGTCGGGACTTACTATTATGTATTCCCAACCTGGAGGCACATTAACAACTATATCTTCCCTATCCGCCTGATTGCCCACTGGTGGCCACACATCAATGTAGATAGGTGGATAAGTTGTCGGGTGCGTGTCGGGGTCGGGGCGTATAATCCAATTCCAACCCTCGTCCTCGTATTCTAACTCAACATTCACATTATCACGTGGGATAGAGTCTTCAGGCCAGTATGCGGTCGGTGGCAGAGTTATTGTTATGCTGCCCTCGGGTGTTGGCGGCGTAGGGGTGGGCGTGGGTAAAGAAATGGGTGGTGGCATCAAAATGACAATCCAGTCGCCGTCGTTTGCCTCTTCTGGATCTACGGGTCGCACTATAACGCCCCAGTCGAGAGGAGTGTTAACCGCTATTATTCCATCTCCAGGCTCCCACCCATCGGGAGGTTCCCAACCAGGCGGCGGAGTTATGATAATACTCCATTCGCCGTCTGGCCCTTGCATAGGAGGAGAGGTAGAACCCTCCCACTCTCCCATTTCATCAATATCAGGGGGCGAGGATGGGTCATCTGGTTGAGTAATAGTTACACCGCCCTCTGGTGGCGGGACGGGCAACGGCTCTGGCGTGGGTGATACAGTTGGAGTCGGCAACGGCTCGGGTGTTGGCGATACAGTCGGGGTCGGCGTTGGCTCTGGCGTTGGCGATGGAGTCGGCACTTCCTCAACACTCGGCAAAATCCGCACCAAATACAGATTATCGGCGGTAATGTGCAAGCTGTTTAGATAATCCTGAGGCGTGATTATAGTAATGTCGTCAAGAGTCGCACCCTCGGGCGGAGTTAAAAAGATTTGCAATTCCCACAGATTATCGGTAGGTAGTGCCAAATCTCGCCGAGCGGCAAACCCTCGTGCATTTTCCACAAGCTGATAAGACCAATGCCAACCACTATCCTGCGGCGTTACGACAACCTGTCGATCTGCGGTAATTTCAATAGTTATCGGTTCAAAAGTAGGAATGGATTCAGGTTCGGGAGTTACCCCCCCC
>WRKH01000248.1 GCA_009778175.1 Turicibacter sp. | reverse complement strand
CGGGGTCCAGGGGCAGAGCCCCTGGCGGGGTGTGGGGCAGAGCCCCACGGTCTTAATCTCGCATGAAACTTAGCCAGCGGTCTACGAAGTTTTTTAGGGCTGTTCTTTGGGGGAGAGGTTGGTTTAGTAGAGTCTTGCTGATTGTTTCTATGTTTCTGCTGCTCTCAGTGTGAGGGTAAAGTAGGGCTACTGGCTCTTGAGCTTTGACGGCTCGGATTAAGTTCTTGTCGTATAATATGTTGCCTAAATTTAATGGGCTTATGTTTAGGAAACGATCACATACCTTGTAAAGCCGTGAAAAAACCTCTTCGCCCTCCTTTTGGCTGTCTATGCGGTTGATTACTACTTTAAGCTGCGGCGGCTCTGGGTTGTCCTCGGATATTACTTTCATTATAGTGTATGCGTCTGCTATGGCGGTTGGATCGCTCGTTGTTACTACTATTATCTCGTGGCTCGCTTTTAGGAAATTCGTTACCGCCTTGGATATGCCTGCCCCTGTGTCGATGATTAAAATATCGGTCATCTCTTCGAGTTGATGTAAACCTTCTAATAGAACGGACATCTGCGACTCGGAAATATCGGCAAGCTGTGTGAGACCAGAACCGCCAGAGAGAAAGTTGACACCCTCTGGACCCAGTGTTAGTGCCTCTGCTATGGTTACTTGCCGAGATAGGACTTCCTTAAAGGAATATTCAGGGCGTACGCCTAGGAGGACTTCTATGTTTGCCAAGCCAAAATCAGCATCTATTACTACCACGCGCTTGTTGGAACGTGCCATGAAAATTGCTAGATTGAGGGCGAAGTTTGTTTTCCCTACGCCCCCTTTGCCACTTGTTACGGAAATAACACGCATTGATTCGGACTTCTTAGGCGTGTTCTTTTTGTTCAATAATGTTCTTAATTTTTCAGCCTGATCCATGGGTTAAGAATCCCCCCATTCAGCACTGTCAAAACCTGTGCCTAATAGCGATTTTGCGATTTTGTCAGGTTGTATTTTTTCTATATCCTCTGGCACGTTCTGTCCGAAAGAGACGTACGATATTTTTTTGCCCGTTATATGGCAGATATTTAGCAAAGTGCCTAAACATTCCGCCTCGTCCAATTTTGTGAAAATAAGGTCAAAATCCGTTATTTTATCATATGTGCGGATTATGTTCAAAATGTCGTCCTCTCGTGTGTTTACGCTTAGGACTAGGAATTTATTGCTGCTTGGTACAAATTCTAGCATATTTTTGAGTTCCATGAGATTTTCGTGGTTGTTGTGGCTGCGCCCTGCGGTGTCAACTAAAATGACATCGTGGGTCTCTTGCAGACGGTCAACATTTGCGATAATTTCGTCGCCGCTGTAAATTACATTCAAATTCAAGCCCATAATATCCGCATAGGTGCGGAGCTGCTCCACGGCGGCTATGCGGTAAGTGTCCGCCGTTATCAGCCCCACCTGCTTGTGAAAATTGATGAGGAGCAGAGACGAAAGTTTGGCGATTGTGGTGGTTTTGCCCACACCTGTGGGACCCATGAAAATGACGACCTGCTTCACGCCTTGATAACCTGCACCCGTTTCCTGGCCGACTAGTACGCGCGGCTCGCCCAGGATTTCGATAATTTTATTATACACTATTTTCACGAGTAGGTTAATATCCTGTTTTTCACGGTCGCTTAGGGCGTTGGCGTTTTCCAAAACTTGTTTAGCGATTTCAGGCAACACACCCTGATTTATCAGGGAATCGTAGAACATACGGATACTGGTATTTTCGTACAGATGCGGTTTTTGCGTGGAGGGGTCTTGTTTTAGCTTTTCGACAAGGTTTTCGAGTTCCGCTATTGTTTGGTTCTGCAATTTTATCGTGCGTTCCTTTTCGTCGTCTTGTTTGATGATGTTTAGGAAATCAGGGAAGTCTGAGCGTTGATTTTGTTGGTTTTGCTGGTTTTCGAGAGCGGCGTATTTTTCGTCGATATCAACGTCAAGTGTAGGTTTTGGGCTGGTTTTGGATTCCGCCGCCGCCTGTTTCGCCACCTCCAAAATTTTATCTTTATTGGATTCGGTCTCATCAAAAGCCGCCGTTACGACTATGGTCGGCTTTTTGAACAGCCCTTTGAACCCTTTTGCCTGTTTTTTGCGTATGTTCAGGACAATGGCGGACAGACCCAGTTCGTTTTTGACTTTTTCGAGTGCTTCTTGTTCTGTTTTGCCTTCAAATTTTTTGGTTTTCATAAAAACTTGGTGAAATTTTTTGAGCTATACCCTAGCAGAATCGAGATATTCACCATTCCCCTTTCCATTGTTTTTCTCCAAAATCCACTGTATCTAGAATTATACCACAAATTTTATAAAATTGCCAGCAGCAAAAAATATTTTAGCATATTAAATTTTGGTTTGCAAAAATTGGCGAGTTAGTATGTTAAATTTTGGTTTGCAAAAATTGGCGATTTGTGCTATCCTAATGTAGATGATGTTCGAGCGAGGAGCATCGCTCCAGAGGCGGTGCTGTCTTATGGCACGAAAATCCCCGTATAATCAACAATAACGGCTATTGAATCGGCTGGCGAAATTTATCGCAAAAATTTTTTCAAAAAAACTTGACATTCAATCCATCTATGTGTTAATATGAAGTTAGTCGAGTTTTCGAGCGAATTTTCGAGCAAGCGAGAAAGGTCGAGTGTCGGTTGCGGGAGTCGGCTGTCTGCTAATTGGAGGGTAGTAATCGGACGATGTGGCGATGCAATCGGTAGGTGTTTATTTTCAACGGGGTGTAGCGTAGTTTGGCTAGCGCGCCTGATTTGGGATCAGGAGGTCGCAGGTTCAAATCCTGTCACCCCGATAGCTTTTTATAATAAGAAGATGTATTCAACATCTTGAGGTAGGGGCGGATAATATCCGCCCGCACACCCAGCTGGTTATCTGCCCGCAAGCCGCAACTGGCTTTGTGTTGGATACACTTTCTAACTCAATCATTTCATTTTTTATTTTTGGAAAGTCGTTGATGACCGCCTAAAGGGGAGATTTAATGTGAAAATTCTAACAAGGTTGAATATATCGACAAAACTTATCCTGTCGTATGTGTTGATAATCTCCCTCTTTCTTGGTGTAATTGTTTTTTCAAATTTTGCGTATAGCAGGAACGAAGAGGCTCATTCCCATTTGTACGATTTTGTTATTATGCGTATGCTGTACACGCTAGAATATCAACAGCTGCTCGCCGAAATGCAGGGTTATTTGCAAGCAAATTTTCTAAATGCGTTTTGGCCGATTAGGCTTGGCGGGGAACGCCAGCTGACTTTGGCAAGCGAGGAATATCTGATATTCCTGCACGAATCACTCCAGGAAATTTCACAAATCTACATCGCTTCCGTAGAAATCGACCCCGTGTTTTCGGATGCCGAAAGGGCGTTCAAAATCACTACCATGACCAATGTTGTACAGAATACAAGTGTGGTTTTTAACCAGTTTCAAACGCATTTCTTTTTCTATGGCAGCAGACTCTTTACTGCGGACAGTGTCATGGATCTTATACCGATAATAGAGGGCGATTTGCAAGTTTTGCGTGAAGCCGCAGAAGATAAAATGCTTGCGATGCGTCTTGAAACGCAACAAAATTTGGTGGGAATTGAGACTGTGAATTTTGTGGTTTCGGCGATTGCGGTGGCATTTGCCGCACTGCTGGCTTTCTTGATAATAATGAATTTCCGCACTAAAGTATCCAACCTGTTAAAATCTGCCATTTTGTTGCAAAAGGGCGATTTCAAAGTGGATTTGCGGACGAACGACACGGATGAAATGGGCAATATCTCCAACACCATAGCTAATATGGTAGACCGTTTCAAAGCCATAATATCGCAGATAAACTATATGTCGGAAGAGTTCAAACGGGGCGATATTGATGCTCGAATAGTCGAAGATGATTTTGAGGGCGATTATCGTGTTACCGCACAGGCGATAAATAGCCTAAACAGCGATATTATAACCGAAGTTTTGGCGATTTTGAATACAACCAAATCGTATGCGGACGGCAATTTCAAGATGGAACCGATACAGCTGCCTGGCAAGAAGGCGATGGCAACCGATACATTAAATTCCATACGCACAACTTTGGAGAGTCTCTACAACGATATGCACGACCTTGCAAATGCAGGTATACAGGGCGACTTGACCGCTCGAGTAGATTTAGACCGCTACTCTGGCGATTGGAAGATTGCCATGGAGGCGTTAAACCATTTTGTATCGAATGTGGCAAAACCCATTGATGAGACTTTGGATATATTAAAACAATTTGCGTTGGGCAATTTGAAGGAGAGGATAGAGGGCGATTATAACGGCATCTTCTTAGAAATGAGCAAGTCCGTCAACCGAACCATGAACGCCATCTCTGCCTATGTGGAGGATATAAATCGTGTGCTTGACAGTATGTCGGAGCGGAATTTGGACGTTTCCATAGATAGGATTTACGTTGGCGATTTTGAACATATCAAAACTTCGATAACCAAGATAATCGACACATTTAACGGGATATTGCAGGAAATACAGGATTCTTCTATAAGCATTGATTCGGGAGCACATTCCATTGCGGAATCTAGCCAAGATTTGTCTGTGGTCGCAACAGAGCAATCGGAGGCGGTGGACGAAATTGAACATACGGTGGAGCTGATATTAAATCAGGTTAAAACGAATGTGGAGAAAGCCAATTCCACCAAAGATGTGGCTGAAAATGCAAAAGATAGTGCCTACAAGGGTAACGCCGATATGCAGGAGATGCTCGATTCCATGTCTGAAATCAGCAAGGCTTCCAACGATATTTCCAAGGTAATCAAAGTAATAGACGATATTGCGTTTCAAACGAACCTACTTTCCCTAAATGCCTCTGTTGAGGCGGCAAGGGCTGGCGAACACGGAAAAGGTTTTGCCGTTGTGGCAGAAGAAGTACGCACATTGGCGACACGGAGCAAGGATGCGGCACAGGAGACGGCTATTTTAATAGAATCATCCGTCTCAAAATCCAAGCAAGGCAGCCTAATAGCCAACAAAACGGCTGAAACCTTGAACGCAATAGTGGGTCAAATTAGCGAAATAAGCGATTTAGTGAATGATGTGGCAAGCTCTTCAGAAGATCAGATGCACGCAATCGAAAACGTACGAGAGGCAATGAAGGAGATTTCCATTGCAACTCAGGTCGTCTCCTCAAACTCACAAGATACCGCCTCAACTAGCGAAGAGCTTTCGAGCCAGTCGGAGACCTTTAAGGATATGGTAGGCAAGTTTAACCTGAGAGGCAGATAAAGGCGGCAGGTGGCAGGTATCTATTTATAGAAAAAATCGAGTGGAAGCGGGTGGCAGGTATCTATATGGAAAAAAATCGAGTAGAAGTGGTAATTGACGGTCAAATTATTACTTTGGTTTCTGATGAAAATGAAGAATATATGCAAAAGGTAGCACTCTATATCGACAAAAAATTAGCCGAAATAAAATCTTCAAAATCCAACAAGCCAGTTACCGAACATCTGCGTACCCTGCTTATATCGGTAAATATAGCCGATGACTATTTTAAGTCGGTGGAAAAACGCCGTGTTTTAGAGGAAACCCACGAGGCATACAAAAATGAGATGAATCGTATGCAGGAGGAAAATATTCTGCTTACCGAAAAGATTCACGAGCTGCAATCAGAGCTGGTCGTGCTAGAAAATCACTACAGAACAGGGGAGAAAAAAAAGCCCCCTCAACATTCAAAAAAGCCAAAGCCCGAAAAATCCAACAAAGTAGTCAATTTTAACCCTGGCAAGGTTTAACGGCGAGCAGTTTCAGTAATGTTGCAAACGACTTGAAATATTACAAACAAGCGGATCTGGGAGCACGCCCCCAGCGGCAAGACAGTTTTGTGCCAGGTGTGGGACAGAGTCCCACGGTTTTATAAAACTAACGACAGAGAGGGAAATTAATGTTTAAGCAAACGGTAAAAAATAGGATATTAGTACCAGTGCTAGTCATACTCATAGCGGCGGTAACAACGATTGGGATTATAAGCTATGTTGTTACCAGACAGGCGGTAACAACGATGATTGACACCTCGATGGATGCCGTCATCAACAATATTTTGAATGCGTACGAACTATCGGCGGAAATTAACGAAATAGTTTTTACCGAATTGAATAACAACAATATAGCACTCGCACGTGCGTTTGCCGAAATTATAAGATTGAATCCGCAGTTGCTAGACACTAGCGAGGCAGGGGTGGCGGCGATGGACGCAATAGCCGCCAAATTAGGAGTAACAGAGGTACACGTAGCGGACGGAAACGGTATTTTACAGTATGGCAACATACCTGGATTTTTTGGATTTTACTATGGTTCGGGCGAGCAATCTGAACCTTTTTTACGGATTTTAGCAGACCCTAGTTTGGAATTTGCACAGGAGTTTATGCCCAATGCAGCTTTGGAAGTGCTGTTTTCGTATATTGGAGTTGCACGTACCGATGCCCCAGGATTTGTGCAGATAGGCGTTTCTGGCGAGGCGGTAGAGCATCTGACTGACATTTTGGCGATACAGCAGACTGTAGAGCACACAAGGCTTGGCGTTTCGGGTGAGGTGTTTATTGTTATAAACGACGTAATTACAGCACATCAAAACACTTCTCAAATGGGGCAGAATTTTACAGCAACAAATATTAGAGAGGTAGGCACAAACAGATATTGGATGAATATAGCTGGCACTGAATACTATGTGGGAATTTACGATATGGGTTATCAACAGATTTACGCAATAATACAAGAGTCGGAATTTTTTGAGCATATTAACAGCATCAGGGAGTTGGTTATATTTGTATCCCTCGTCTCTGTAATCATCATGGGAATAATCTTGATAATTGTACTAAACCGAGTTACACGCCCCATTACTAGTCTTGTGAATGTTTCGCAAGAAATAGCCGCTGGCAATATTCACATCAACAAAAATACAGAAAATTTGAGACATGACGAGATTGGACATCTTACAAACGACATATATGCACTATCAGATGTAATCAATTCGCTGATGGATGATTTTGCGACCTTGGAGCGGGAGATAAACACAAACGGCAATATCACATACAGGGTAGATTCGTCCAAATATGACGGTGCATTTAGGGATTTTTGCGAACAGGCGAACGACCTAATCGCAGGTTTCCACTCGGATTTACTTTTGGTCTTTGAGCTTTTGGAGTCGATAAGCAAGGGCAATTTTGATTTTAGCGTTAGAGACCTGCCAGGCAAGAAAGTCGTGATAAACAATCATTTCAACGAGATAATGCAGGATATGAAGGATATTCATGCGGAAATTACCAGTATGTTCAACAATCTAGCCGATGGACAGCTAGATGCAAAGGTAAACGCCGACAGATACAAGGGTGCGTGGGCTGTTTTGCTTGCCGACCTAAATAGATTGCTCGAAACGATAGCCGATCCAGTATCCGAAATAGAGGTCGCTCTGTCCGAAATGGCAAGGGGCGAGTTCTTGACCCCTGTAAAAGGCAATTACAGAGGGGCATTCGAGACACTGAAGATGACCGTTAATTCCACGGGCGAAGAGCTACTGTTAAATGTCCGTGAAATAACCGATATTTTAGTTGCGGTATCACAGGGGGACTTGACCATACCCGTGGATAGGACACGAATCGATTCATATAAGCCGATAAAAGAGGCTCTCATAGCTATTTTGGGTTCGCTTAACGAATCGCTCTTTGCGATACGGGAATCTTCGGAACGAGTGCAGAATAGCAGCACACAGGTAGCCCACAGTGCAAGTGTCTTGGCGGTTTCCGCTACAAGACAGGCGGAGGCGGTGGAGGAAATAAATACCTCCATAGAATTTGTTACAGAAAAAACCCATAGCAGTGCCAAAATCGCCAACAGTGCAAATGAAAAAGCCCAGCAATCCACAGACTCCGCCCATGCGGGGAGCAGTAACATGAACGATATGCTCGCCTCTATCGATAGCATAAAGGCGACCTCGGCAAACATCTCCAACATTATCAAGGTAATCGACAACATTTCTTTCCAAACAAATCTACTTGCATTAAACGCCTCGGTAGAGGCAGCACGTGCGGGCGAACACGGCAGAGGTTTTTCGGTGGTGGCGGAAGAGGTACGCAGCCTCGCTACAAGGACGCAGAGTGCCACCCAAAACACCTCAACGGAGATAGAGGCGACGTTGGTCAAGGTAGATGAGAGTATAAGGGTCGCAAACGAAACTTCAGAATCTTTGGAAAAGATAGTGTTGCACGTAAACGAGGTTTCGGATTTAATTTCGCAGATTGCCACCATGTCGCAGGAGCAAGCTAACACGATAAACGATGTTTACCACGCTATAAACGAGATTTCCGAAGTGGTAAAATCCAACTCCGAAACCTCACAAGAGGTTGCAACGGCGAGCCGAGAGTTAGACGACCAGACGGAGATTATGAAAAAGGCGATAACTGTATTCAAATTACTACGCTAAAGAGTCGAGTTTGCAAATTTCAGGGCAGACCTCTGGGGGGTCTGCTCTTTTGTTGGGCATCACGCATCGGAAAAACAATGAAAATGAGCGGGGCTGAGCAGAGCCCCACGGTTTTATAAAATTTTGCTAGACATCACACCAAAAATGTGTTATAATGAGTAATAACCGAAAAATAAGGAGTTGCAATGGACAAAATAATAGGAGTCGATATAACTAAGCAGATGAAAGACAGCTATATCGAGTATGCAATGAGTGTAATAGTGGCACGTGCGCTACCCGATGTGCGGGATGGACTAAAACCAGTACAGCGGCGTATCCTCCACTCTATGAATGAGATGAATCTAACGCCAAGCTCTGGGCATAAAAAATCGGCACGTATCGTGGGCGATACTATGGGAAAATACCATCCCCATGGCGACAGTGCTATCTATGATGCTATGGTGCGTATGGCACAGGACTTTTCCATGCGTTGCCCGCTAGTGGACGGACATGGGAATTTTGGCTCGATGGACGGCGATGGTGCTGCCGCTTCACGTTACACCGAAGCCCGTTTAAGCCGCCTTTCTCTGGAACTGTTGGCTGGTATCGATCAGGATACGGTGGATTTTCAATTTACCTACGATGGCGAATTTAAAGAACCCGTTGTCTTGCCCGCTCGTTTTCCCAACCTACTTGTAAATGGTTCGTCGGGTATTGCTGTAGGTATGGCGACCAATATCCCCCCTCATAATTTACAGGACTGCATAAAGGCAGTGATTCAGGTAATAGACGACCGTTTGGACGGCACAGACACTGATGCGGAAGTCCTTATCGATATTATAAAAGCCCCTGATTTTCCCACTGGCGGCGGTATTCTCGGCACGGCTGGCATACGTCAGGCATATTTGACTGGTAAAGGCAAGGGTGTTTTGCGTGCCGAGGCTGAAATTATGCCGATGGGGGCAAATCGAGAGATGATTGTCGTTACCCAGATTCCATATCAGGTCAACAAGGCTAAATTGGTCGAACGCATGGCGGATTTGGTCAAGGACAAAAAAATAGACGGCATAACGGACATACGAGATGAATCCAATCGTAAGGGCGTTCGCATCGTTATTGAATTACGCCGAGATGCAAACGCACAGGTTATTCTCAATCAACTATACACCTTCTCCCCTTTGCAAGAGAATTTTAGTATTCTAATGCTCGCACTAGACCGCAACCGCCCAAAAGTAATGAATTTGAAGGAGATTTTGAATTTTTACATAGAGCATCAAAAAGAGGTTTTGACGAGGCGTACGACCTTTGAGCTGAACAAGGCAGAGCGACGCGCCCATATTTTAGACGGCTATTTGAAAGCACTTGCAAATATAGATGAAATTTTGGAGAAGATTCGGGCATCGGCGGACACGGTGGCGGCACGTACCGTTTTAGTTGAAGAACACGCCTTTACGGTCGAACAGGCAACAGCAATTTTGGAGATGCGTTTTCGAGCCCTCACAGGTCTTGAAAAAAGTAGGCTAGAAAAAGAGAGGGACGAGTTAAGGCAGCTAATCGGCTATTTGTCGGGGATATTAAACGATGAAAATCGTCTTTACAACATGATGAAAGAGGAATTGACCGTAACAATGCAACGATACGGCTCTGAACGCCGCACGGCTCTCTTACACGATCCTGGCGAAATCCTTACCGAGGACTTAATCGACGAGGAAGAGACTGTAATAACCATGTCTCACTTGAACTACGTAAAACGTATGTCGTTGGACACTTACCGCAGTCAGCGGCGTGGCGGCAAGGGCGTTATCGGTATGCAAACTCGTGAAGAGGATGCCGTTCGGGATTTAATAGTAGCAAACACTCACGATTACATTCTTTTCTTCACGAATTACGGGCGTGTACATCGTATTAGGGCGTATGAGATACCCGAGGCAACTCGCACGGCTCGAGGTATGGCGATGGTAAATTTATTAAATCTAACCGACGGCGAAAGCGTGGCGGCGGTCATTCCTATAGCCAAAGAGACTGCAAACACTGGTTTTATTACCCTTGTTACCAAAAAGGGCATAATCAAGAAAACAAACATGGAGCAATACGCAAATATACGCAAAACGGGCTTAAACGCCATAACAATAAAGGAAGATGACGCTCTCATCTCCGCAATGCGGTCGATGGGCGGTCAGTCCATAATCCTTGCGGCTGCTTCGGGTCTAGGCATAATGTTCAACGAGGACGATGTACGTCCTATGGGACGGACTGCTTCTGGTGTTATAGCGATGCGTTTAAATCCTAACGATTCCATAGTTGGTGCAACAATAGTTGAGGAAGGCGGCAACATTTTACTGGTTTCGGCTGGCGGATTTGGTAAATGCACTGAAATTTCCGATTTCAGGTTTCAAAAGCGCGGCGGCAAGGGTTCGAAAATCTACCGAACAACTGAAAAGACGGGCTCTTTAATTGGCATCACTTCCGTAAGGGAGACTGACGAACTTATGCTAATAAATTCGGAGGGCATAATAATAAGGACTCCCATTTCCGCAATCTCCGTTCAAGGCCGCGTAACTCTAGGTGTCAAACTAATACAACTAGACAACGGCACAAACGTAGTAGGCATGGCAAAAATAACCGACATCGCTTAAGACCCTGGGGCTCTGCCCCAGACCCCGCTGGGGGCCAGCCCCCAGACCCCCGCCACTT
>WRKH01000247.1 GCA_009778175.1 Turicibacter sp. | reverse complement strand
CCGAGGATATCAACGCAGGATTATTGTCGATAAATCCTAACACTTCGTAGTCCTGCTGCACTGTGGACAACAGGGAACGCCCTGTGCTGCCCGCCCCGAAAATAAATGCTTTGTTTTTCATATTTTAATCCTCCCTTGGATACAATTCTTCCATCAACGAACAATAATCTTCATTTTTTGAATCCCTTGAGCGTTCTCATAATAAACCTAAGCGGTTTAGTAATCCGCCAAGACGTGGATTGCTCTCGCTTTCGGATTCTCCCGTTGGCAGTTGCCAAATCGCTTGATAGATTTTTTTCTTCCACTAGGCTACATTTTAATTTCATGCCCGTGTTGCGTAAATCTTTATGGACTACGGCAATCAAATTGCGAGCCAGCTGTGGTTTTCTGCTTGCGATTACAATAAATTCGTCTTCTATGGAGTCGTAAAGTAAATGTTCTTTGCGAGTCATTGTACCCGTAATCTGATACATCAAAATCGTGTCATATTTTTTGGTTTTTTTCAACTTACTTACCAAAGCGTTCGCATCGTCATCAGTTTTTATATCTATAATGGCTATGGTGGTTAAATCAAACGCCGCAAAGGAATCCACAAATCTTCGAGGTTTTGCTGTAAAACGCAAAATGGCAAGATCGGCGGATTCTACCCCTTGTTCGAGTTTCATAATGGCACAGTTAGTGTATTTAGATTCAATCGCATCCAAAAAATTTTCTAACATAGTGCCATAAAATCCATGACATCCTATTTTTTGAATATCTTTAACAACGGGCTCAATAATCCGAAACGCAAAATATAAAGGTGCTAAAATTGCATAAAATCCCGATCTACTCCAATATTCACGCCTTGATCCACGCTTTGACCCAAGAACCCGATTAACACCGATACATCTATCTGCAAATTTGCCAGCTAAACCGATTGACGATGTACCACTCGTGTAAAGAGTGCCTATTTCAAAGCCATCAATCAGCAGCAATGTATCGATAGTGATATTTTGGGGTAGTATTTCTGCAAATGGCATAAATTTTTGCATCATTTCGTCTGAAACACTTTCACTAGGATGACATTTAATCGCCAATTTTTCACTTTGCTCGCAATAATAGTCTACATAAAGCTGATGCTTAAAGTGAAAACGTTTGTTGCTTTTTATGGATGCCATCGGCAAAAATAAATCTCGTTTGCCAATAAAATCCTCAGTACAAAAGTTTAAATTATTTAATATAGCTGTCTTATCCTGTTCACTAAGTTGCATCATACACTCAGCGTAATCGTATTGATAAGTGAGTCCAGACCAATCATCCACATAACGTGTAGAAGCGGATTGGTAGATTATAGCCTCACAATACTCCCCTGGGTAAAACCAAGCGTATTCTTTAGGTGTTTTCAGCAACTTAACCCGATTACTAAGAGTCCGTTTAGGGATTAAGAGATTACAAATGTTTGCAAAATTTTCTAATATTGTATAGCTGCATTGCTTGTATTCTAAATAATGCGATACGTGGGCTCGTGCCTCCAGACCAAAATATATTTTGTCAAAATCTTTTACATCAACTTCTAAGGACGAAAACAAATTTTCATAATAGCAAACTATGGCATCAATGGCTTCTTCTACGGATTTAACAAGTTCGTTTTTTTTCCGTACCACCTTTAATGCTAAACTTTTTTGTATAATCTGCTTAAAAACTGCATCTTCCTGAAGAGGAAGTAGCTCTATAGAACTTTTGCCGATAAAAACCGCATCATCATTTCTGTGATAACTCAATTTGTGAACACTGTAACGAATGAGATCTGTGCCGTGTCCCGATAAATATAATATTTTAGCCATATATGACATCCCTTTCTATTTCACTAGTAGCCCATTCAGCATCAAAATCTAATTCCCGCCGCCAAGAATACTGCCCATTTTCGCAAGTTATATGACATATCACTTGCGACATTTTACGTTTGCTTGAAGGCTCTTGCACAAACGCCCGAATAGAATATTCGCCGTACTCTAAAGCGGCAAAATCAAAAATGTACGCAGGGCTTTTGGAATACATTTCTTTTTTTGTGGGCTTGCGAGTTTTTTTGCTTACAATATAATATGCGTATTCCACGGGCTGTTTATATTCAGCCATGTTTATAAATGAAAATTTGCTGCCCTCTTGCTCAATTGTATAGCTATCCATAACAAAGGCTTGATTTGGCACAATTTTATATTTATTGAATTTTTTCAGCTGTATTGCCTTCTTGCTATTTTTGTTGCCATTGTCTACAAAATAAAGTGTTCGATCAGCAAAATCAAAGGAAATCTGTCGATTTTTGTCTTCCAATGTAATTGCGGTGGCAAAACAAGTTTTTTTACCAGCTTTACTGCGTTTGTTAAATTTAGCGGTATTGATGTAAAAATATTCCTCAAAGGAATCGGAACATATACCATATTTGGCGTTTTCGTCCGCTCCGTTGATAACTTCAACATTGTCAGGCAATTCTAATTGTTTAACCACACAAACCTCATCGCTGCCGTTTAATCGCAATCTCAATTCCGTTGGGTTTGCGGATTCGACGCTCGTATCTTTTCCGCAGTGAAACAGTTGCGAAAAATTATGCTCGTGTTCGGATTCGATTTCGTCAAATATGAACACGGCATTTTCCAAAAACACAAAGTGCCGCAAATGGAAAATCCCAAAATATAGGCTGTTGTAGCCGACAACGTAATCGTAACCTTGGTCGAGAGCAATATCGCTGTGGACTATTCCGCATAAACTCGTGCAGTCCGTTCGTTGATGGCGAAACGAGATTTCGTCTGCAATTACAGTATTATGTGAATTTGCGGAACGAGTGTACATCCTAATCGGATCTCGAAAATTATATGTGTACAATCCGCTATCCACGAAAATATAGCAATCCCTTGCATAAAACATAAAGGAATTATCATCCGCTTGACGATGCGTGATTGTCTTATAGCCCGAACGGAACATTGTCCACACGGCGTTTTGAAAATTTTCTTTTTGCCAATGCTCCCGCCCGAAATAATATCCCGCATCGGGATAAGCTGCCGAGCGAGCGTTTGGCATAACCCCGTTTTCTCCTTTGCTGGCGGCATATGTCATTACGCCATCTGCGGATACTGCTTTATATCCAGAATAATCGCCCATAAATGTATCGCCGAAAGGTGCACAAAAGCCGTTCGGCATGGTTGCATAGCCCATGAAATCCTGTGCTGTGGATAAATTTCCTAGCAATTCCTTTCCCCAAGATATATCTTGCCTTTCGCATAAAAACGCAATAGCTTTGAATAAATCTACATTTATCCTTTGATAAGTGTATGAATTTTCCACACAAACCATTTCGCTGTTAAACAAAAAATCCCATTGCTTTTTTAGTCTAGTGCAGGCAATTTCCGTCCAATCGGCACGCCCAAAAGTTTCCGCAAGATATAAAAGTGCCCTATCTTGGTATACACCGTGGTTGTGGTTTTCTAAATAATTTTTTGTCTTTTCCAAAAACTCACCATGGTAAATGAGCAAATTTCGCAACCATTCCATATCTTTTTTTGAAAAGCAATCATGCTCCGCCCCCACAAGAACAAAATATAAAATGTTTTCCGCACGTAACCCCGAACAATGATGATCCCACACGTATTCATTAGACAAACTTTTTGGCGACTTAGAAAATGCGTGCCAACTTTTCACAAAATCCATTGCAAGGTCAAAATATTTTTTATCTCTATAATAATCAAAAGCCCCCGCCAAATCTCCCACAGGACGCAGTCCTTGAATGTACAATTGATGCGTGGTTGCAGACTTTGAAAAAACGACGTTCCAGTCGAAATCATTTATGGAGTATTCCATTTCTTCTTTGAATATGTTGTCCAAAGCCAATTTTCCCGCAATTAACTTGGCTGCTCGTTTCAAAAACCTCCTGTGAGGCAGTACGTTTGCCATATCTTTTGATTTTAGCTTAAATTTTTCAGTATTTTCACTATTGTCAACCAACGAGTCTCCTCCTCTCACTGAAACACCATAACTTCGCAACATTTGCCGAAAATTTGTCCTTTTTTGATCTATAAATTTTTTGTGATACTTATATCTTGTCCGCAAGCCAATCATTCAAAGTTGAATCCTTTCTATTATAAAACTCTTCATACATTGCGAAAATATCGTGCAAAATTTCATTGCACCGCACTTTTTCCTCTTCCCTGCAAACGGACAATTTTTGCAACAGCCAATCCCTAAAAAAGTTGTTAAATCGTTTTTCCATGTAGCTAGGCAGCAAATCCTCTTTTTGCAGCCACTCAAACTGGGCTTGTTCCAACAATAATCTTTTTTGGAAGAAATTTGCACCAAGACTGTTTATTACCGAACCTGACCGCAACGCATAATATATATGAATGGGAAAATCCACCGCTTTTATTGATTTTGCCGCAACCATTAACTGCCACGAAAAGAACGAATCTTGTCCAATCGCTCCGATAACTTGCGTTAAGTTATTTTCAGTAATCAACCGTTTTTCAACCACCATTGCTTGAATACTCATCGGTGTAAACGAAATTTTGCTGATAAATTCACGTTTGTCGCTTGTTACTAAATCGTTGCCATATACATTTTTGAAATAGTGGTAATAATTGGCAAGCTGCGAATTTTCACGATAGCGAATCATGTTACCGACCGTCAAATCATGGCTTTCGGCGATTGCGAGATTGTATAATTTTGCGTAACCATCGCCGATTGCCTCGTTATCGGGATCCAAAAAGGTAATATATTCGGCGGTTGCCATTTCTACGCCCTTGTTGCGTGGGCGTGATGCCGAGCCGCTGCCGCCGTCCGCAAATGCGAACGTTCGCACGTTTTCGTATCTGTCGGCAATATATTTTACGTACAATTTTGTTGTGCTGTCGGTCGAGCCGTCGTCTATCAGCAAAATTTCCATGTCGGCGAAAATGCTGCTACGCAAAAGGCTTGCAAACGCCTTTCCGTATAAATGCAAACCGTTGTTGTATACTGGAATAACAACCGAAAGTTTATATAAACGATTGCTTGGTTTCGGTTCGGTTGCAGGTTTTTCGGCAAAATGCAAACTGTCCACGCTGTATCCGTTAGGCAGCACCGTGCCATCTTTTGGCATTTCCAACAGTTGCCCGACTTCAAAGGATTCCCGCCAAAATACGGTACAATATTTATTGTTAATCTCTCCGACAAAATCGTGCTGACGGCTCTCATTTTTGGTTATATAATCGCAATCGGTGTATTTGAAAGCGTTTATCATGTCTTCTAAGTAAAATATGTCGTAATGCTTGTCAACACCCCAAAAAGCAATCATGTCAAATTCTTCATAACGTTGCGGCAAGTCTGAAATCAAGCACAGCTCCTTGTCAAGGTAAGATTGATTTTCAAACTGCACTGTTATTTCGGGGGTTATTTCATCCACCGCCACGCAAACAAATCTTTGCTGCGAAACAACGGGAAAGCCTACGTGTTCGCAAATTTCGGCGTAGCGGTCAAAGCAAGTGTTGCCTGTCATGGCATGGCGTATCCCTGCCGCTTGCCGCTCAATTATTTCGGTTGGCGAAAGCGTATCGAGAATTTGCGTTACCTCGTCGCTGTCCTGCATCGTGTAAATCAGCGGCAAATGCGAATTTATGCCAACGCTGTAATTGGAAATCATTAAATTTCCCGTTGCCTCCAACTCGTAAACCCTGTTGGCGAACATGGTTTGACTGGCTTTTACGGAGTTCATGTTGATTGCCCAATCGTACAATTTGTGGACTTTTTGCAGCGTTTCGTGCGGCACTCCTGGCGAGATATATTGTGCATATTTATTTGGGAAACTATATCGCTGGTCTTTCAAGGCAAAATTGCGGTCAAATACCTTTAGCTGTCGGTTACTTCCTAAAACGCCGTCAAAAATATTACAAATATCAATGCCACGTTCTGGATATTTATCTAGCCACGAGCCCGAAAATATTACCTCGTTACGTTTGTTGCCGTGCTGCGAGCCGACAGGATTATGAAACAGCGGATTTATGCCGAACATTAGCGAAAATACTCGGTTGTGTCCGCAATCCCGTTTGTAATCGTCAACCACCTCGGCGGCGGCGGTAAAAACGTAATCGCAATGCTGTGCAATCTCGATAAACTGCTGATAATTTGGCGGATCTTCTTTCGAGTAGAAGACCGTGGGCAAATTAAGCCCTTTGCAATGTGAGATAATTTCCAGTACAAGACTGCGTTTTTTCGAGCCAGTTTGAGAAAGACCACTCCATTCTTCTTTTATGCCACGCCAACTAGATATAATCAGTAACATATTTATGTTGTCAACTTGATTTTGCCAGTGCTGCGGATGCAACGGCGTTGTTTCGGCGATGTCTTTGTAGGTGTTGTATAAAAATTCATCTGAGATAATAGCGATTTTTTGCTCCGCTTTACGATAAAACCGCCCTTTTGTACTTGTTGGCATGGTTTTTAGTTGCAACTCTATTTCTTGCATAAAATCGTTGAATCTTTTGGTAATTTGTTCGGCAACTTCAACGGATATTTTTGTATCGTGCAATTTGGCGGGATGCGGCGGCGACTCTTGTCTGCGTATCTTTCGTACTGCACTAACCAACATTGGCGATTGTTTGGCGGTTTGTTTCAATTGCTCTTTTAGCGGAATTTTAGCGTTTTTTTTTAGTTTTTTAATGGCTCGCCGTCTCCATACAGAAACTTGAATACGTCCCAATTTTGAGTTGGATAGGTCGTCGATATATTTTTGTGCTTGCTTTAGCTTTTCCAAATTTTCCTCAGCCTTGGCTTTCCAGGAATTCTTTGATTTTAGGTTTTCCTCGGCTTTGGCTTTCCAGGATTCCTTCGATTTTAGGTTTTCTTCGGCTTTGGTTTTCCAGGATTCCTTCGATTTTAGGTTTTCTTCGGCTTTGGTTTTCCAGGATTCCTTTGATTTTAGGTTTTCTTCAGCTTTGGTTTTCCAGGATTCCTTTGATTTTAGGTTTTCTTCGGCTTTAGCTTTCCAGGATTCCTTTGATTTTAGGTTTTCCTCGGCTTTTGTTTTCCAAGCCGTTAGCATTTTTGCGTTGTCATTGGCAGTTTCTTTCCATTGATTGGATAATTTGTTCAAGCGATCGATAATGCTGCGTTCGTGCTGCATAAAAGCGATTTCCGTTTTTGCAAAAAGGATTTCGTCCAGCAAAATACTTTCGCCAGCCGCCTTTTCGCAAACCATTCCCATCCATGATCCCAAAAATTTTATATCTGTTATCGTGAGTTTTGCGGCGATTGTGTTGTAAATTTCCGTTAAATAGTACGTTCGCTTGTGATCGTGGTAATCGTTAATGCCAAATGGAACAGTAACCACCAAAACGCCGTTTTCCGCCAAATAATCGAAGGCATATTCAATAAATCTTTGGGGATCTGCCAAATGTTCCAAAATTTCGCCCATTACAATGCTGTCGTATTTTTGGCTATTTTCCTTGACATACGATACAAAATCGGTGCATAAAAAGGCAGCATAACGGCGAGAGGTTTCATCTTCGGCAGCTAGGGATTCGTTGGCGTAATTTATGCTTTCTTGGTTAATATCGATGCCCGTAACGGTTTTGCCCTCTCGAGCCAATATAATTGAAACCGTGCCTTGCGAACAGCCAACATCTAAAATATTTTCGCCTTTCGCCTGAGAGCAAATCCAATTTATGCGATTGCGGCTTACTTCTGTCGTTCTTGCATCTATGTTTCCATTGTAGGCTTCGGCTATGCGATCGTTGTTTTTTGGTAGGGCTTTTGTTTCAGCTGTATTTTCCATTTACAAGACCTCCTCTCGTTTTCAAATTCTATATCCATTAGGCAAAACATCGCCGTTTTTTATGTTAATCAACTTTTCCAGCGAAAACGCCGCTCGCCAAAATACGCTTGTTTGCTTGCCTGTGCAAATTTCCGTGTAATTGTGGATTTCTTTCAAATTTTCGTCATTTTCCACAAACGTTACATAATCACAAGCCGTAAATTTGAACACATTGCACATATCTTCTAAATAAAACGGATTATATTCTCGATCGTCCATAAATGCTATAATATCGTATTTTTCGTAATTTTCCGCCAATTCTTCTTCTGCAATGTTGCATTTTGGCGAATTTCCAACTATTGCAATTTTTCGCTGTTGGTCAATCGTTGGCAATCCCATTTTTTCTAGGATTTCCGCATAACGGTCAAAACAAGTGTTGCCAGTCATTATTTGGCGGATTGCTCTAATTTTGCGTTCGTGAATCTGCTCCGCCGTTAGGTTATTGATAATTTTGGTAATTTCGCCCGCATTATCCGCCGTGAAAACCTCTGGAAAGTGCAGATTTACGCCCAAACTTTCGTTTGAAATCAGCACATTTCCGCTTGCCTGTAACTCGACAATGCGATTGGCAAACATTGTTGGGCTTGATTTTACTGTGTTTATGTTGATTGCAATATCATACAATTTATGCACCTTTTGCAACGTTTCGTGAGCAATCGGCGGCGAAACAAATTTTGAATATCTCTCTGGAAACCGAAATTCCTCAGCATTTTCGTGCATATTGCGGTCGATTATTTTCAGCGGTCGATTGCTTGCCAAAACGCCGTCAAACAGCGTACAAATATCTCGGCTGCGTTCGGGAAATTTATCCATCCAAGAGCCTGAAAATATCACGTGCGGCAACTTTTCAGCATTAAACGCCCCAACAGGATTGTGATATAGCGGATTTACGCCAAACATCAGAGGAAAAACTCGCTCATGCTGGCAATCGGTTTTGTATCGCAAAACGGAATTTTCGTCCGTTGTGAATATATATTCGCATTGCTTGGCAACGTGCAAAAATCGTGGATAATCTGGCGGATCGTCTTTGCCGTAAAACGCCGTTTTTATGCCGTTTTGCCGTGCGTATGTTATAATTTGCAAAACCAATTTCGCATTTTTGCTATTCGCAATCGAAACATTTGTCCATTCGCCAGCCAGCCCTCGCCACACAGGAGCGACAATTAGCAAAGTTACACCGTTTAGTTGCTCTTGCCATGTATCGGGATGTAAAACTACCGTGTTTGCGACATCTTTGTACAATTTGCACAAAAACACATCGCAGATTAAAGCTAATTTATGACAATATTTTTGGTAATATCTGCCGCCGTTGCTTTCGGGAATTTTCGCCAGCCGCTCCTCGATATTTGCATAAAAATTCATATCGTATTCAATGGGAATATCGGTTTTCGGCTTAAATTCGGGATTTAGTTCGGCTTTGATTTCGGCGAGGGTTTGCGGCGGTTGTTTGCGAATTTTTCTTGTCAAATACACTAATCTAGGGGATTTCTTGGCTATACGTTTCAAATCTTGTTGCATCATAATTGATAAGCCCCATCAATTCCAACATTGCGAGTATCTAACACAATTTTATCCGCCAATTTCGCCTTATTTTGGCGAATATGCGAATGCCCAACCATTACAACAATAATATCGCAAACGGCGACAAATTCAGCAAAATCGGCAATTTGCCCAGGCAAAACATTTTCGCACATTGGATCGTAAAACGCCGCCGAGCCGCCCAAATGTAGTTTTAGCAAATCGTAAAGTTGCAAAGTCGGGCTTTCGCGCGTGTCGTCAACGTCTTCTTTATAGGTTATGCCATAAAAGCCTATTTTAGCGGATTTCATGGATTTCTCCGCAATAATGTCTTGTATTCTGCTAAGCACGAATGTTGGCATAGAATCGTTGATTTTGCGGGCTTCGTGAATCAACAGCGAAAGTTGCGGATAATCCCCAACCAAAAACCACGGATCAACGGAGATGCAATGTCCGCCAACGCCCGGTCCAGGCTGCAGAATGGCAACTCGTGGGTGCATATTGGCTATTTTTATGATTTCGTAAACGTTCAAGTTATCTTGGCGGCAAATTTTGGCTAATTCGTTGGCAAAAGCGATGTTAATATCACGATAAGTGTTTTCGACAACTTTCGTGATTTCCGCCGTGCGAATGTCCGTTAGGACAATTTCGCCCTTGCAAAAAGTTGCGTACATTTGGCGGATTTTTTCGGCAATTTCGGGTGAATCCGCGCCGATTGTGCGAGCGTTGTCGCGCAGTTCGGCTATCATGTTGCCTGGGATAATCCTCTCGGGAGCGTGCACCAAGTGGATGTCGCTTCCGATGGCAAATTCCCGTGCCGCCACAGCAGGACGGACAAATTTATCTATCGTACCAGGCGAAACGGTGGATTCTATCACGATAATCGAGCCTTTCGGGCAGATGTCAAGCACCGAATCTATCGCCGTTATGACGTAGGCGGGATCGATTTTTTTCGTGATTTTATCAAAAGGAGTCGGCACGGCAATGATGTAGATTTCCGCAGCTGTGCAGGCGGATTGGAAAGAAATCCCGCATTTTACGGCGGATTTGAATAATTCTTCCAGCCCGTCCTCTTCAAAAGTGATTTTGCCGTCTAGCAATTTTGCCAACAGGTCGCTGTCTTTGTCCACGCCGACCACTTGCTCGCCGTTTGCCGCAAGCATTAGAGCGGTTGGGAGTCCGATATAGCCCAAGCCGACAACGCAGATTTTGTCCATGGTTTGCTCCTTTTTTTAATATTCGTTTAATCGTGTTTCCGATAAACATCGCAACGGAAAGCCAGTAGAATAGCGTTTTGTTGCTGATTTTGCCGATAATTGCGTAAAATCGAATTTCCGCAAGCCCGAACATCGGTAAAATTTTTTGATATTTTTGGAAAATCAGCCGCCGCTCCGTCCATGTAAACGTGCAGTATTCGTTGATGTAATAAAACACCTGCCAAATCAGTTCCCAACAGACTATCGGGCGTTCACGGTATTTCGGCAACATCTCGGCGATGATTGTGGTCAAGTCCAGAATCCGCTTAGGGCTTGTGCTATTCATAATCGAGCCTGTGCGGCGGTAATTATAAGCATAAAACGGCTCTGGCAAGAACGCCAATTTCCCCGCCGTCTCCTCCAACTTCCCCAGCAACTCCAACACCCATTTCATATCCTCGCAGTACATCGTTGGGGCGAAGAATAGCCCGTTTTCAAGGATAAAATCCCTCTTGCACACGTACCGCCAAGCCGAGTTCCATGACGGTTCGGGGAATACGCCTAGGATATATTCGGTTATGGTCAAAT
>WRKH01000246.1 GCA_009778175.1 Turicibacter sp. | reverse complement strand
CCCGCTGGGGGCCAGCCCCCAGCCCCCCGCCACTTTGAAAAGTGGACAAACTTTAAATTTTTTTATTTGCTATTTTCCTACGCAAAATTCACTAAATATTTTGTCTAGCACATCGTCTTCTACTGTTTCGCCGATTATTTTGCCCAAAGAGTTGTAGGCTTCGGTCAAATTTATCGAGACTATATCTTCGGTGGAATCGTTTTCGATGTCGCTCAACGCCATCTCCAAGTGCTTTATAGCCTTATTGAGAGAAAAAGCCTCTTCGGCATTGGTAATAATATCCGAATCTGCAGATAATACGCCACCGAAAAACATTTCACATATCAATTTATAGAGTGTATCCAAGCCTGTTCTGTCTTTGGCTGAAATAAAGACGGCGGGGGCTGTGCCCTTTAGTTTTGATAAATCCGTCTCAGCATAGCCCGTGCTTAAATCGCTCTTGTTTACCACGACTATCTTTCTAACTGCCAAGAGCTCGGCGACGGCAAAATCTTCGTCTGTGATAGCGGCTGAGCCGTCCACTATATGTAGGGCTAGTTCTGCATATTTCGCATTTTCAATCGAGCGTTCAATGCCTATTTGCTCCACTTCGCTGATGTCGCCAATGGCTCGTATGCCCGCCGTATCGGTTAGCAAAAGCGGTATTTCGCCCCCTTCTACGGGTAGAATAAGCAGTTCAGTTATAGTGTCTCTTGTTGTGCCTGGCACATCTGTAACGATACTTCGGTTTTCTTGCAAAAGGGTATTCATAAGGGAAGATTTGCCGACGTTAGGTTTGCCTACAATGGCGGTAGGGATACCGTTGTTTATGTATTTTCCTGTCTTTGCTGTGGTGCTAAGCTGTCTAAGTTTTGCTAGCAGCAGTTGCCCCTCTTCGTGTATTGTCTGTAGATTCATCGTCTCTTCTTCGTGTTCTGGGTAATCTATCGACAGCTCCACATTGGCAAGCCATTGTAAAACCTTGTCCCTAGCCTCTTTAATACTATCGGAGAGTCCGCCCGACAATTTTCTCAGGCTCGCCCGTCGTAATGTATCGGTTTTGGCATTAATCAAGTCCATAACAGCCCTTGCCTGACTTAAATCAATGCGTCCATTCAAAAATGCCCGTTTTGTAAATTCGCCTGGTTGGGCTGGCTCTGCACCGTTCTTATATAGCAGGTTCAATACTGCCATTGTCGTATTTATGCCGCCATGACAATATATTTCTACAGTATCCTCTCTTGTGTAGGTGTTGGGAGCTTTCATAAAAACAGCCATTACTTCGTCAATTTTATTATCGTCCATATCAAAAACTACGCCATACCGTAAAAAATGTGTTTCATTCGCTTTTTTACCGTATGGCGTAAAAATCTTTTCTAAAATCGATTCCGCCAATGTACCCGACATTCTTATAACAGAAAGGGCTCCAACACCAACGGGAGTCGCAACAGCGGCTATTGTATTATTTTCCATAGTTTAAAACCTTGAGGCTCTGCCCCTTGACCTGGCACAAGACCGTCTTGCCGCTGGGGGCGTGTCCCCAGTCCCGCACTTTTTAAATTTTAACTTGTTTGTTATCCTTTTTTAGGGGCGATAACCACGTTGCGATAGGGTTCGTTGCCATCGCTATATGTTTTTACTCCTGTATCTCGCTGTAGCATCGTATGTATTATGTGGCGTTCGTGCCGATTCATAGGCTCTAGGACTACGGGTTCGTTGGTGGTACGCACCTTTCTAGCCAAGCTAAGGGCAAGGGCTTCTAGAGTTTCGCGTCTTCGTTTGCGGTAATTTTCGGTATCTAAGATAACGCTGAACTCTGGAGTGCCGCAACGATTTACGACTAAATTTGTTATATATTGGAGTGCATCCAAAGTTTGCCCTCGTTTGCCTATTATTATACCCATATTTTGACCAGCCAAATCCACGTACAGATAATTTTCTTTCTTGTTAATCGATATTTGTACGCTAAGTCCCATAGCCTCAAATACTTCCTGTAAAAATTTGCTTACCACGTCCTCGGAACCTTTTATTGGAGTTACCGACACTCGGGCAGGCCTATTGCCTATTAACCCCAAAAATCCTTTGTTGCCTGGGTCTATTACTTTTATTTCGGCTCGTTCTCTGGGTATATCTAAAATTCTAAGTGCATCAGATATTGCATCTTCTACTGTTTTTCCAACTCTTTCAACGGTTTCCAAAAAAACATCCCTCCTGTTTGAAATACAAATTATGTACTGTTTGGCAATGCGGTATTAGTCAGTGGCTTTTTGCTTATCAGCAGCTGCTGTACCGCTTGATATAGGGAGCTTGTAATCCAAAATATACCAACTCCAGCAGGTAATCCAATCGTCATAGCACCCATAATAATGGGCATGAAAATCATCATTATTCGTTGCTGTTGTCGCATTCTTTCATCGGTTACAACGGAGTATTTCATGGCTATATATGAGGTTAGAAGAGCACTAGCGATAGCTAAAATTGGTATTAATATCCCTGGCCAACCTATGCCCGTAGATTCGGTTAGAACCATACCGAAGAAGGTTTGTATCGCTGTAATTTGACCATAAAGCTCGGTAAAGTAGGGCAAATGTTCGACTGGTATGTTTGCAAAGAGAGTATTCCATTCTACTGGGCTAAAAGCATCCAGTATTCTGTTTACATCGGGTATGTAAGAAAGATCTAAGCTACCTGCATCTAGCATACCTTGCGGTGCAAGCGGCACTGCCAATTCGTTCATAATTAGTACATAGTCATTCCAAGGCATTATCTCACGTCCACTTAAGCCTTGAGAAATTTGTGAAAATAAAGCACCCAACTGCGTAACATAGCGATAGGATTGTCGCATAATAAAACTTAATCCGATAAACAATGGCATTTGCACAAGTAGCGGCAGACAGCCGCCCAAGGGGTTTACTTTGTTGTCGGAATAGAGTTTTTGTATTTCAGCGTTCATTTGCTGTTGGGTCTTTTGGTCTTTTTTCCCCGTATATTTGTTGCGAATTTTGTTGACCTCTGGGGTAAGGCGTTGCATTTCCATCATTGATTTATGCTGCTTTATGGCTAGCGGCAACATAAGCGTACGTACTATTATTGTCAGTAAGATTATGGACAGTCCAAGTGAGTGATAGAGCGTAAAGTTGCTTACAATGTTAAAGATAACATCGACTATGATACCAAATACATTGGCAATAGGTCCGATAATCATTCCGGGTTCATTTTGTATGACGTTCTGTCCGCCAAAAAAAGCGAGTGTAGTCAATTTTTTTCCTCCTTTTCGCATACATCTTAACGTATGCTCGGGCTAGCAATTCTCATTCTTCTACTAAGGCACTGGGTCGTAGCCGCTTTTACAAAGCGGATTACAACGCAAAAGTCGATATAAACCCAAGATAAGCCCTTTAAAAAGCCCATGCTTTACCAAAGCCATGTACATATACTCCGAGCAGGTAGGATAGAACCGACATCTCTCGCCTAGCAAGGGGGATATAAAGCGTTTATAGCAACGTAGCAAAAACAATAATATTCTCGTCATAAAAACATCGTCCTAAATAGTTATTCGTTGTTTATTGAACAGGGTAAGCAAGGATTGACCAATATGTACGAACTGGGAATCTGCCGCCGCAGGCCGTGCAACAAGTACCAAGTCATAACCTGGAGCTATGTGGGACTCCATTAGGCGTATCTGCTCTTTAATCAAGCGGCGGATACGATTACGGACTACTGCCTTACCCACTTTACGGCTTATGGATATACCAAGCCGACATTCAGGCAGATTATTCCGCATAACATATAGAACCAACAGGCGATCGGCTACTGACCGCCTGTGATTATACACTTGATCAAAATCTTTAAAACTTTTTAACGATTTCATTTTTCTACGCACTAAGGGCATACCGCCCTTTTAATCGCCGTCTACGCAAAACACTACGGCCGCCTTTTGTACGCATCCTTTTTCTAAATCCATGCTCCCTACTACGTTGCCGTTTTTTGGGCTGATATGTTCGTTTCATAAAATTTCACCTCACATTTAGTTACGTCTAAAACCGTGGGGCTCTGCCCCACACCCCGCTGGGCTCTGCCCAGACCCGCAAGGGGCTCTGCCCCTTGACCTGGCACAAGACCGTCTTGCCGCTGGGGGCGCGCCCCCAGACCCGCTCGTTTTTGTTTTTCACGTTGTTTTCGAATGAAACGGCTGCGGGAGGGAGTAGTTTTAGGACGGTTTATTGTTTGAAAAAGGGATTTTAACGCTTTTTTAGAGTGGTTACTCTGTAATTTTTTGAGCGTTTACCTTTACGGCGGGTCCCATGGTGCAAGTAAGGACTACACTCCGCATATATGTGCCTTTAGCGGCAGCGGGTTTTGCTTTGATGATTGCACCCATAAGCGTACCGAAGTTTTCCTTGAGTTTTTCAGGCCCGAAGGATACTTTGCCAATGGGTACGTGGATAATGTTTGTTTTATCCAAGCGGTATTCAATTTTACCCGCTTTGATGTCTGTAACAGCCTTTGCTACGTCCATCGTAACCGTGCCAGCTTTTGGATTGGGCATAAGACCCTTTGGCCCGAGTATGCGTCCAATACGCCCAACAACGCCCATCATATCAGGAGTTGCGACAACCACATCAAACTCAAACCAATTTTCGTTCTGTATCTTTGTTATCAATTCTTCAGCACCGACAAATTCAGCCCCTGCTTGTTCCGCCTCGGTGGCTTTTTCGCCCTTGGCAAATACCAGCACACGGACTTTTTTGCCCGTTCCGTGAGGAAGAACAACCGCACCACGCACCTGTTGATCGGCGTGTCGAGAGTCTACGCCCAATTTTACATGAGCCTCAACTGTCTCATCGAAATTCGCCACCGTTGTTTGTATGACCAAGTTTACTGCATCCACGGTATCATATAGCATTGTCTTATCGACAAGCTGTGCCTTTTCCCTGTATTTTTTGCCCATTTTAGCCATCTTTTAAGCCTCCTTAACTACTATGCCCATGCTGCGGGCAGTTCCAGAAATAATACTTATAGCGGCTTCTATAGAAGCGGCGTTAAGGTCGGGCATTTTTGTTTCGGCTATTTTTTTAACTTCGTCAACGGTTATTGTGGCTACCTTATCTTTTTGTGGTACAGCCGAGCCAGACTCTATATTACAAGCCTTTTTTAGCAAAACTGCCGCTGGGGGTGTTTTTGTTATAAACGAATAGCTCTTGTCCTGAAAAATCGTTATAACTACTGGTATAACAAGCCCTGCCTGTGATTGGGTGCGTTCATTGAACTCTTTGCAAAAGCCCATAATATTCAGGCCATGCTGACCCAGGGCTGGGCCTACTGGTGGTGCTGGCGTTGCTTTCCCAGCATCAATTTGCAGTTTCACGTAACCTGCTATTTTCTTTGCCATACTATTTTCTCCTCTCGTGGTTCAAACGAGCTACTTAAAACCTTGGGGCTCTGCCCCAAACCTGGCACAAGACCGTCTTGCCGCTGGGGGCGTGCCCCCAGACCCGCACTTTTGTATTGTTTTTGGGGCAAGCGTTGCTTTTGGGTTGGGTTGTTTCAGCTTATTTTATGCTCTCCCACTTCAACTATAACTCTAAATTTTTTGTAGCATATCAAAACTCAATTCCGTGGTAGTGTCGCGCCCAAAAAAGGACAGTTGAATCTTTACCTGTTGCTTATGTGCTATGACTTCCTCCACGACACCGATAGAATTCGTAAATACGCCGGCAATAACCTTTACCGCCTGACCTGGCACTAAATCGTAGGTTATCACATTGCCCTCCAAGCCCATGTTGACTATTTCGGCATCTGTGAGCGGTATGGGTTTTGAGCCAGGTCCTACAAAACTGGTTACGCCGCGGGTGTTGCGGACCACATACCAGGTATCGTCATTCATTACCATTTTTATAAGTACGTAGCCAGGCAATTTTTTGCGTTCGACCTCTCTTTGTTCGCCGTTTTTGTTTTCACGTACCATCTGCATCGGCACTTCAACTTTCTCAATCAAATCGTGCATCTTGCGATTTTCTACGATTTTTTCAATGTTCGTCCGAACTTTCTGTTCGTAGCCAGAATAGGTATGTACCACGTACCATTTGGCCTCTTCTATAATGTTATCCATATCAACTCACTAGGGAGATAAAGTTCGTGAACAATATCGCCAAAATACCATCGGCTATGGAGATATAAATACCAAACATTGCCGATATAATGACCACGGTTATCGTTTTGCGTATTAGCTCTGGTCTGCCAGGCCAAACTATTTTAGCAAATTCGCCGCGATACGTTGTGTAAATTTTCCTTATTTTGCCCATTTTATCATCCGTCCTTCTGTGCAAAACAGCGTTTTGCTATCTTTTTACTTCGTTTCTCTATGGCTTGTGTGTTTGTTGCAAAATCTGCAATATTTCTTAATCTCCATACGATCGGGATGATTTTTCTTTTCCTTTGTCGAATTGTAGTTACGTTGTTTGCAGTCGTTGCACGCAAATGTTATTTTTGAACGCATAGCCGCCTCCTCACTTCTATAGTTCTTACCTAAAAAAGCCTAATTTCTTAGGACAAAGACAATTATATCAACCAAAAAAACTTTTGTCAAACTTTTTTACAAAAAATAATTTTCACAAACCAAAAACCGTGGGGCTCTTCCCCTTGACCCCGCCACTTTGAAAAGTGGACAAACTTTAAATTTGGTTTGGGTTTGACGGGGAATATTGGAGGATGGTCGCTTGATTAACTCATACGCTCAAATTTTCGGTATTTCGTAGGAGCCTACATCCTCCCCAACTGCCCCAAAACCAACTCCAACATCCCGCTAAACTTCTCCCTCTTCTCCCGCTCCTCAGCAATCAACTGTGGCGGGGCTTTCTTAACAAACCCCTCATTCGCCAACTTCCCATCTATCCTTGCCAGCTCCGACTCCAACCTCTTCTGCTCTTTCAACAACCGAGCCTTCTCCGCCGCCAAATCAACCAAATCTTCCAACGGCAAAAACAACGTAACCCCCTGCACAACCACGGGAATCGCCGTATCTGCCACACCTTCCGAATTCTGCCGAAAACTCACGTCCTCCGCACCCGCTAGGAAATCGAAAAAATCCCGCCCGAACGCCGCCTGCTTTTCTTCCGTTTCACATACCGCTATTATTTTGACTTTTTTCGACAATGGCACATTTTTTTCAGCCCGTACGTTGCGTATCGCCTTTATCGCCTCTTTTACGACCTCAATATCCTTTGCCTCCCGCTCAAAATCGAACTCCGCAACGACAGCCGCCCAATTTTCAATCATTATCGACTCCCGCTCCGTGTTCAATTTCAGGAAAATCGTCTCCGTGATAAACGGTGCAAACGGGTGCAGCAATTTCAAAGCCGAATTCAGCACGTATTTTAACGTCCACAACGCCGCCGTATCCTTGTTTTTGTACAATCTCGGCTTGACCATTTCCACGTACCAATCGCAAAATTCGTACCAAAAGAAGTCGATTATCTCCTGCACGGCAAGTCCCAGCTCGTAAACCTCGATTTTCTCCGTAACTTCGGCAATCGCACGGTTCAGCCGCCACAAAATCCACTTATCCTCAATCGCCAAATTTTCCGCCTGTTCGGGCATTTTTCCGCCCATTCCGCCCTCTTCAAATTGCATGAGCAAAAATCGGGACGCATTCCAGACCTTATTCAAAAAATTCCGCATCGGCTCTAACCGCTCTTCGGAAAAACGTATGTCCGAATCTATCGCATTTCCAAACACCAACATCAGCCGCAACGTGTCCGCACCGTATTTCGCAATCATATCCAGCGGCTCGACACCGTTTCCGAGTGATTTCGACATTTTTCGACCGTGTTCATCCAAGACTTTCCCGTGGATAATAACGTCCCTAAACGGCTTTTTCCCCATGAAATGATAGCCTGAAAAGACCATTCGCACCACCCAAAAGAAGATGATTTCGTCCGCCGTAACCAGCACATTTGTCGGATAAAAATAATCCAGCTCCTCCGTCTTGGCAGGCCAGCCCAGGGTCGAAAACGGCCACAGAGCCGAGCTAAACCACGTATCCAGCGTGTCCTCGTCCTGTAAAAAGCGTTCACTTCGGCATTTCGGGCAAATATCGGGCATTTCCCGAGCCACAACCGTATGCCGACAGCTTTGACAATAATACGCAGGAATCCGATGACCCCACCACAACTGCCGACTTATGCACCAATCCTTGATATTATTCAGCCAATGCAGATAAACTTTCCCGTATTGCTCCCGATTAAAGGTAACTTCGCCCGATTTATACGCCTCAATCGCAGGTTCTGCCAGCTCTTTCATGCGGACGAACCATTGCAATTTAATCAGCGGCTCAACCACCGTGCCGCACCGATCGTGCACACCCAAGCTATTCTGAATTTTCTCGCTTTTTATCAGCCACCCACGCTCGTCCATCTCCCGCACAGTCCGCTCCCGTGCCGCCGCCAAAGTCAAGCCCTCATAAGGCTCTGTCCCAGGAATCGGCGTAGCAAAGGCGTTTAACGTGCCGTCGTCGTTCAAGGCGTTGATGCTGGGCAATCCGTGCCGCCAGCCCACTTCGAAATCGTTCGGGGCGTGGGCTGGCGTGATTTTCAACGCACCCGTCCCAAAATCCTTTTCAACGTGTTCGTCCGCAATGATGGGAATCGCCCTGTCTCCAAACGGGACTTTGACCATTTTCCCGACCAAGCCCTTATACCGCTCGTCCTCGGGATTAACGGCAATCGCCGTGTCGCCGAACATCGTCTCAGGCCTTGTCGTTGCAAACGAAATAAACCCGCCGCCCTCGACAAGCTCATATTTCAGGTAATACAGCACACTTTCCGCATCTTTATGCACAACTTCCGCATCAGAAATGGTCGTGCGGCAATGCGTGCACCAATTTATCAGCTTTTCGCCCCGATAAATTTTGCCCTCATCATAAAGTCGAACAAAGACCTCCAAAACCGCCTCGGAAAGCCCTTCGTCCATGGTAAACCGTTCCCGTTCCCAATCGCAGCTCGAGCCCAGCCGTTTCAGCTGCCGAACAATCGTGCCGCCGTATTCCTCTTTCCATTTCCAGACCCGTTTCAGGAACGCTTCACGCCCAATTTCCGCCTTAGTCAGCCCATCTTCCGCTAATTTTTCAATAACTTTAACTTCGGTAGCAATCGCCGCATGGTCAGTTCCAGGTTGCCAAAGCACCTCAAAGCCCTGCATTCTCTTCATTCTAACAATAACATCCTGCACCGTATTATTCAGCGCATGGCCCATATGCAAAACGCCCGTAATATTGGGCGGCGGAATCACAACAGAAAAAGCCTTTTTCGCCCAATCAACTTTCGCCCGAAAATAACCCTTTTCCAGCCACTCCTCAAACATTTCAACTTCCAAACCAGCATCATAATTCTTCTCCAACAAAAAAACCCCTCCTTCTACTAAAAAGATCAAAACCTTGGGGCTCTGCCCCAAACCCCGCAAGGGGGCAAGCCCCCTTGACCCCCATCGTTCGCTCTTGTTGTTATCGTGGATTCCCGTCAATCACTCCAAATTTTTCGGGGTTATTTCCTCGCCTTTTTCCAATAGCTATAAATTTGTAGTGGTGTATTGGAAAGCCACGAGCCAAGTAGAACGAAAGTTGGGGGTCAAGGGGGCTTGTCCCCTTGCGGGGGTGTGGGGGCAGAGCCCCCACGGTCTTAGTCGCCTGAGAGAGCTTTTAGTTTGTAGTATTCGTGTAGAATTTGTTGGTCTTTGTTGTTTGAGAGAGCGAAAGTTGCCCAGTGAGTGGCTAAGCCGATGAACCAGCCGCCCATTATTATTACGAAAACGAATGAAATGTTTAGCCAAATTACGAACATGAAGAGAAAGAGTGGGATGGAGGCGAAGTAGGAGACAGTATGTACTATTATTTCGTGTCGTGCCTCTATGCGTTTTTTGGCTAGTTTCATGAGCTCTTCGTCCCGTGCGGCGGTGGAAATTGTTAAGTCTTCGGGTTCGATTATTATCGGTTCGCCGTGGGGCTCGTCGGTTAGAACGCCGTCGTTGTTGTATGTTGCCATGATTTTTTTCCTCTCTAATTGGTGAGTGCTTTAATTTTTAGACTTTACGGTAAAATTGCCCTGCTGAGTCTTGATTGTTGTGTCGGTTAGGGCTACGTCGTTGATACATTCGTTGATTTTCCACGTGTAAAAGGCGATTAGCGAGATGTAGATGGCTTTTATGTTAAATATCGCCTGTTCGGATATGTTCTGCCTAAACTCGAACGTGGTCTTGGAATGGCGTGGGTAGAGTTTGATGTCCACGATTGGCAAATATTTGCCGTTTTTTAGCTTGACGCTCACGTGGTCTTTTGTGAACTTGTAACCCTGATAGATGAGCTCTTTGTCCAAATAAAAACCCGTGTCCGAGCCGTATAGCGTGTTGAAATCCTTGAACATATTGGTGTAGATTTTGCCGTCAAAGCTGAATGTGGTTGTGTCCACCGTGGTAAGGTCGAATTGCACCTCACGGGATAGGTTTATGCGTTCTTTCCCTCGGGGTACATAATTATTTACCTGACCAAAATCCCTCTTGTAGGACTGATAGAGCAAGTATCCTACCAAAATCAGAAACGCTAGAAAAAACATTGTCATCGACATTTGAAGCCTCCTTTGTTTAGCTTTGGGGGTTGGGCTATCGCCGCCTCCCCTGATATAATATATACGTAATGGGTGTTGAAAAGTCTATTTCAACATTAAACAGCATTGTAACACAACGACACGATGTTGTCAAGTGGCATTTTTAGTTGCCGTAAAAAGTAGTATTTTTCAAAAAAATTTGACAACCATCCGCACATATGATACAGTTAAATTGCCCTCAGACGAAGGGCAAAATAAAAGATGAGCTTACAGACGTACGCTCGAAAGGAGAACAAAATGTTAGAAAAACGCAAGAACATGGTTGCTGTTGTACTGGCAACGGTTTTGATGCTGGGCAGTCTGACGACATTTGCTCTCGATAATGGGGCAGCCCCCCCCCC
>WRKH01000245.1 GCA_009778175.1 Turicibacter sp. | reverse complement strand
CCCGAAAACTGGGGGAGAAGAGCCGTGAAGCGGCTAATACCCAAGGCTGTGCTTGGGTTGCTACTAGGTCTATTTTTGACGATTGGTAGCGGAGTATCGGTGGAGGCGACTCCTGCACCGTTTGCACCCAATGAGGTAGGGCATAATTTGGGAGTTTGGTTATTTCAAAATACCAACGCCGACTGGTGGACTCCTGGGGCATGGACGGCTGGACCCAACACCTGGTCGTTGCTGAATCCAGGCACTCGGTGGGGCATCACCGATGTAAATTTCGTCATGGACAACGCCATTGCGGCGGCGAACGCTTTCCACAATCGCCCAGACCCTGGCCCGCCTCCGCTCCCCTTACTCGGACTAGAATGGGCGGACTTATGGGGCTTACGCTGGCTTTCCGACGTGCAACGTATCACAATCACCAACAACACGCCCCACGCCCCCATCGATTTCCCTGACCTTAGCGGACTTGCCAACCTACGCGAACTCACGCTGCAAGGCTTCAACTTCGTCCAAACCCCCACCATGGCGACCACCATCGCTCAACGTCTCCCTGTCGGCTTGGTGCGGCTAAATTTGGCGAACACGAACCTATCAGGCAATTTGGATTTCACAGGGGCTGGTGCGCCCGCACTCATCAACCTAACCCACATGGATTTTAGCGGAAACGCCCTCACAAGCCTGACTCTGGGCAACACCACCCCAGCGTTACTCGAACTAAATGTATCGTGGAATAATTTGTCGAATTTGTCGATTTCTGGCTCTTCGGTAAACACTTTGCAGACGATTAACGCACAGGGCAACAGTTTGACCAGCTTCCCCAATGTTACAGGGGCGAGCGGCAATTTTCCCACCCTCACAAATCTCAACCTTGCACAGAACAATTTAGCGACATTCACAGCGAGCGGTCAGGGCAACTTGTCGAATTTGGACGTGAGTTTTAATCCGACTCTGTCGGCGTTGTCGCTTAGCAATATGAACGGCTTAACGACTGTTTCGGCGTTCAATATCGAATGGGCACAGGGGATTTTGTCGAATACCACGTTCCAAAACCTGCCGCTGCTCAACACGCTGGACATTCAATGGAACAACCTGTCAACGCTGGATTTGCGGAACTTGGGCGGCTTGCAAAATCTAAACGCCTCAAACAACAATCTCGCCACGGTGCTGCTGGACGGTTCGACAAGTTTGCAGAATCTCAACCTAGCTTTCAACCGTTTGTCGAATATTGTCATTCCTCCCAGTTCGGGGCTGAACACCTTGCAATTACAGCAGAATCTGCTAACGGCGTTTAGCGTGGCTGGCTTTCCGAACTTACAGAACCTGTCTTTGAGCCATAATTACATCTCGTACACAGGCAGGATTCCGCAAGTGGGCGGCAACTGGCAGGCGTTATTTAATGTAGGCGAGCCAGGCACGGACACCACAAACGGCGTAAGTCCGCCGCCTGGGTTCATTTTCTTTCCGCAATGGTTCGGCAGCGTACCGCCAACCCCCACTCCAACGCCAACGCCCACACCTGGCGTTACGCCAACGCCCACACCTGCTCCGCTTACCACGCTCAACGTAAACGGCGTACTTGTGCCGATTACCGTTGGGGCAAATATCATTTCGCTGATACCTGACGGTGCGATAATTGCGGCGGTGGCGGCGACAGGCGGGCCCGTCATCATTGACGTACAGGCGTACGGCACGGTTACGACCGTGAACATTCCCTTGGCAATGTGGGCGGCGATTACCAACCGAGTGGTAGAAGTCCGCTTTTTCAGCGGAACGATCAACCTCACACAGCCAGCGGTGCAGACGATTCACGCACAGCACACAGGCATTGCAAACGTCAGCATTTCGATAATAACGCCAACCTTAGCGGCTCTCACACCAGCCCAGCAGGCGCAAATTGTCGTGGGCAGCGATTTTTGGCGGAACGTGCAGGTAGTGGCAGGTGCGGCGAACATCGTTACGCTCCCAGCAAACCACGCTACAATCACAATTCCAACGCCATTCAACATAGCCCACACAGCACATTTTCTGCCAGCGGCTGGCGGCATCACACAGCTTGCATCGTCGCAGGGCGTGGGGCAGATTACCTTTAACGCCACGACTTTCGGCGTTTTTGTGGTACGTCCCACGACAGGGGTCATTCCGCCAGTGGGCGGCACGGCGAATATCATTGTAAATGGCGTATCTGTGGGGCTTACAAGGACTGGCAACCAGGTAGCAATCAACCTACCGCAAGCGACAGTTGCGGAAATCGCGCGCAACGCAATCACAAGTAACGTCTCATTTTACCTAGCGAATCAGCACGGCGCGACCCACGCACTCATGCCAACGGAGGCACTCCGACAGCTTGCGAATTCAGGATACGTGCTAGAATACGTATTGCCAGACGGCACGTTGCAATTCGACACGACCGCCGCCAACTCTGTTGCACAGCAGACAAATGCGGCAAATGCGGCGTTTCGTATTGAAAACATCACACAGGGCGACCTAACGCCAGCCCAAGCAGGAGCGACACGCCCAAACAGCATGGTGGTGCGAGTTCAGCTCTTGAATGGAAATATCCCGATTCCGAACGTACACGGATATGTAACAATCACCGTGCCGTTCACAGGCGGAGGGCAGAATCCAGGGGCATGGCACATTGCACCAGACGGCACAAGAACGGCACTCGACACGACTTCGACAGCGAACACAGTCAGTTTCCGAGCGAATCGATTTTCGGTCTTTGAGATAGGCGGAAATCCCTCGACATCAGACACGACATACACAAACGGATTGGCTCGCACATTTGAAATCGGAGACGACACTGATTCGACAAACTCCTTCATCCCTCTGACCTTTGAAATCGGCGAGGACGAGACACCACCGCCACCGATAATCACGCCACAGCCCACGCCCACTCCAACTCTACCTCCACAAACAGACTGGAACATTCAACCTGCACCCCAGCCCACGCCAACCCCAGTAGTAGTAGCACCCACGCCAACCCCAGCCGTAGCAGCACGCCCCAACCCCCAAACAGAAGACGACACCTCACTCCCCTTATCAACGATGACCGTTTCCCTATCCGCCATAGCAGGCACAACTCTAATCCTCTCCACCTTCTACTTATGCCGCAAAAAGCATTTACAAAAAACCAACCACAAAAAAATCCGCAACAAGATTTAAGACCGTGGGGGCTCTGCCCCCACACCCCCGCAAGGGGGCAAGCCCCCTTGACCCCCAACATTCGCTATTTTTTGTTATCGTGGATTTCCGATAATTGCTACAAATTTGAGACGATTTTGGGATTTCCATGGTAACATAAAAAACGATGTTGGGGTCAAGGGGCTTGCCCCTTGTGGGGTGTGGGGCAAAGCCCCACGGTTTTGAGAAAGGAAAGTATGAAATGGATATAATGTCGATGGGATGGGCTTCGGATAGGCATACTAAGTTGGCTGGGTTCATTTTTGGTGAATTGTATGGGGTGTTTCGAGAGTTGGGACGGTTGGGTGATGTTTTTTTGTCGCCAGGGTCTTCTCGATTGTTGCACCGAGGAGTTAGATTTTCAGGTACGGAAAGTTTGATAGATACGAAAGATTTTTCTTGGGAAAATGCACCGTATTTGTATGCGGTCGAGCCCGATGTTTTGTTGTTTGATAAAAATGAGTATTTGAAAGATGTGAATGGTCTGCATTATGTAGGATTTCCTGATTTGGTTGTGGAAGTGTGGTCGCCGTCGAATGTGCAAGAAGAGCGAGATTATAAACAACGACTGTACTCAACTGGCAAAAAAACCGAACATTGGTACATAGAACAAGATACGTGCGTGGTGGATTGCTGGTACGAAAAAACCCATATCCACCGCAAAACACTAGACCAACCGCTGCAAACCATATCAGGCATACCTATCGACCTAACCCACCTATCAAAAAATTTGTAATATTAGGCGGTAATCCAAGGTAACAAAAAATAACGAAAGTTTGGGGGTCAAGGGGGCTTGTCCCCTTGCGGGGGTGTGGGGGCAGAGCCCCCACGGTTTTGACTTTGAGGTGATTGTTTGAAGAAGTATGTTTATACGGCGGTCTTTACGCCTGTGGTGGGGCGTGGGGAAAGGTTGGATGTTAGTTTTCCTGATTTTCCTGAGGTGGAGACCTCTGGGGAGGATTTGAGTGAAGCTATCAATAATGCACATAGCCTGCTGGCGTTTTATTTGTTTGATTTGGAACAAAGGGAAAAACCGATACGGAAACCCACGCTGCCGCATGAGGTGGTTGTTGAGTTGGGGCAGTTTACTTCGACCGTGCTCGTGGAAACAGGGGCGCTGGAAAGTCGGTTTGGCGATAGATATAAAGATGTGAAAACGGTTATGTCGGCGTGGATGTATTCTAGGGCGAAAAAGGCTGGGCTGGATTTTTCGATTATTTTGGAATCGGCTGTGAGGGCGGAATTGGGCTTGCAGAAACCGAAATTGGTCTATCCGCTGCCGGAGGTGGAAGAGCCGAGACGGCAAGCGAGTGCGGCGAAGGGCAGTTATACGCCTTTTGTTGTGCTTAGCGTGGCGGTCGTTGGGATTTTTTTGGGCGTTCTTACATTTTTAATGTGGGGCGATATTCAGGAACGTATTTTGTCGATTATGCAGTCGAATGAGGCGAGAGTGCCGTTTGTTGGAGATATTGAGGGCGAAGAGGACGAAGTTGAGGGCGAAGAGGCGGAGGAATTTGACGATTTTGACGATTTTGACGAAACGGAACATTCAGGGAATTTGGATAATATAGTAGAAGTGGCGACGGTGGCGGCACGAGAGCCGAGGGCACATTTTTTGGAGCTGCGAGAGACCTTTGGGAATGACGATATAGTGGGGCAGTTGCTGATTGAGGGGACGAGTATAGATTACGTGGTGGTGCAGGGCGAGGACAATGAATTTTATTTGTACCATGATTTATGGGGGCGGCAGTCTTCGTCAGGTTGGGTATTTGTGGATTATTTGGCGGATTTGCGGTACGGCAGTCAGAATTGGATAATTTTTGGGCATAACATGGCACAGGATATAATGTTCCACGGTTTGCGGAATTTCAGGAGTCGGGAATTTTTCGACAGGAATTCGAGGATAAGGTTTAGCACGTTGTATGATGATTATGAATGGGAGATATTTTCGTTTTACCAGACGAATATAGATTTTCCGTATTTGACGGTGGAGTTTGGGGATGAATGGGAGTATTGGTTGGGGCAGTTTGCGGAGCGGTCGATGCATGAGGTGGATGTGGATTTGGCTGGGGTGGATAGGATTTTGACGTTATCGACTTGTACTGGGGCGGATCCGGATGAGAGGTATGTGGTGCATGCTAGGTTGGTTGCACCTTAAAAAAACATTTGCCATTATCAATCCAATATGCTACAATAAAAATGTAAGAACGTGAAAAGCGAAAATGCGGGTCTGGGCAGAGCCCAGCGGGGTGTGGGGCGGAGCCCCACGGTTTTAAGACAGGAGATTGCCATGAAAACAATTTTTGTAGTAGATGATAATGATACGAATTTACTAGCGGCAAAGACTGCGCTGGACGGCAAATATAAAACTTTTGCGTTGCCATCAGCCGAGAGAATGTTCAAATTGGCGGAGAAGATTACACCCGATCTTATTTTGCTTGATATTGAAATGCCCGAAATTGACGGCTTTGAGGCGATACGCTTGCTAAAAGCTAATGACAGGCTGAAGAATATCCCCGTTATATTCTTGACCCTAAAAAACGATGAAATCGCCGAAATTAAGGGTTTCGGTTTGGGTGCGGTAGACTTTATAAACAAGCCCTTTTCTGCACCCGTGCTGAGAAGGCGGCTAAAAACGCATATAGACACGGATAAGCTGGTCAAAGAGAGCCAGCAAGCCGTCCGAGACCTACACAACGCCACAATCAGCGTTATTGCTGATATGGTGGAAAGCCGAGACCACATAACGGGCGGCCATATCGAACGCACACAGCTCTATTTGAAGATTTTGCTCGATGAAATTATCCGAACAGGTTTTAACATGAAAGAGCTGCAAGGTTGGGATATTGAATTGCTTTTGCCGTCCGCACAGTTACACGATGTGGGTAAAATTATTGTTAGCGACCTAATTTTGAACAAGCCAGGCAAGCTAACAGACGAAGAATTTGACACAATAAAGCGACATTCCGCCGAGGGCGAACGGATAATAAAGGCGATTAGCGATAAGGTTAAAGATGATGGCTTTCTACGCCATGCGGCAGCATTTGCGGGCTTTCATCACGAAAAATGGAACGGCACGGGTTATCCGCACGGGCTAAAGGGGAACGATATTCCGTTTGAGGGTAGGGTTTTAGCCATTGTAGATGTGTACGATGCCCTTGTATCCGAGCGTCCGTACAAAAAGGCACTCCCACATGAAAAGGCTGTTGAAATCATAAAAGACGGGAGCGGCTCGCATTTTGAGCCAGATTTGGTAGAGATTTTTTTGGAAGCCTCAGAGGGTTTTAAGAATGCGGTGGATTGATTGTTGCGGGTAGGTGGGGGTGTTGGTTTTTGTGCCTGTTTTTGTTGTGGGTGCAGGATTTTAGGAGTAAGAAATTTTGCTATTTACTTACTCCAGCGGGGACAGTAGGGCTGTGTTTTGTTGTTCCTCATACCAAAATCTGTGCTAAATTCACTAATTGCTTGCGAATCTTGCCCCAATTTTTCGACATCATGATTTTTTACAAACTGTATAAACTTGTAAACCTCTACAAATTGGGGTTATTTCAAGGTTTCGGCTTGATTATGTTAGCATACAAACCATACTAGCCCTCACATCATATTTACCACTTGTGGCACAACATGAAACTTAAACATTTCAGTATCCAATTCAATGATTATACGGTCTGGGTTGTTTTTAACCCAATCCATTCCCAAATCAGAAACATTTGCAAATTTTTCTAAAATGGATTTTTTTCTGCCGTCAAGGATAATTTTATTTTCTATCAAATACAGTGTGCTAACTTTTCTTTTATTCGCCCCAGATATATCAAAAATGATAAGTTTGCCTGTAGCGGTTTTAAGCCATTCGCCTATTGCAACCCACCAAGATTTGTCCGTTTCTCCTATGGACGATCCGAATACGCATATAACAGTGCTTTCCGCTATTATTTCAATGGCAAGTTTTCTATAATCAATTTGGTTGGCATCTTCTGCTTGAACGGTGGCTATATTTTCTGTTTTAACTAAAAAATTTCTTGCAATCGGATTTTTGCGGATTTTTTCATTTACAATCTGTTCTACATTGTCTACTCCAATAGTTATATATTCGTCTATTTTTCCATGAATATGTATGTTATGACCATATGAAAAAGTACGTACATATTCAAAATCCATATAATTTTTGGTAATATTGAGAAGTTCGTCAAAAACAGACGTGTAGTTAAATTGAAGAAAATTTATATTAACTTGTTCCCCTATGAGTTCTTCTATTTGCATCCCATCACTACTTTTAATGTACCTCTCAAAGTGGTGAATGGAGCTAAGGAAAGAGTCAAAACATTTGTAAAATAAATCACCATCCCAGCGAATACTTTCACATATTTCGCAAAGATAAGCATTAAAAGCAATAGTGAAATTATGGATACACTCGTTAAAATCGGTTACACAATTTTTCCCAGTAAATTTGGAACTCTCTTGCCCCATTTGCCACTCAAAATCAGCCCAATTTTCCCAATTTGCCGAATCGGGTTCTAATATTTCTGTTTTGAACCATTTTACAATTTCGCTATCGTCTTTTTTAGGCTCTTTATAGACATCAAGGAAATTTTTATAGCTTGTTTTCAAACCAATCCCCAAATCAAACCCATTGCCTATTATAAATGTTACCGTTGACATATTTTTCCTCCTTAAATGCGTGTTATTTTTGCTTAAATTAAGCTGTTTTTAGTATAGCAGACAACTATAAGACTGTCAACAAAAAATTCAAAACATTTCGCTTAGACAATTTCATCATTTTACCGTGGCGAAACCCGCCATACGCTCTCGCTATTGCCCTATCCGACGATTGATGGGCTTTTACTAGCTCTTTTGGCATGGTTAGTGGGTTTACATTTTGTACATTTTGCCTAATGTCAACCCTGCGTCTGTGGCTTGTGCTGTTTCTCTTGCCTTTTATTACTTCTCCTGCCTCCCTCATCGGTTGGATAGCCAATTTGTTTGAATGCGTCCAGCAGGACGGTCATTTTTCGGCGGCGGCAGGGTTTCTTTGCCAGCCATAAATACGAACAGGTGGATATTTTGTGGGAGTTCGTTTAGGGTAAAAGCGTGGAGTTCGTTGTCTCGTTTGCGGTTGTAAAGGTGGAAATGCTCAAAATCGCAGACAAGAATATAGTTTGGCAGTTCGTGGTCTAGCAAGCCGTGGAGATAGCTGCGGGCTTATTGATAGGCTTTTTGCAGGTTTTCGTCGCAGCTTTTTTGCTCTTGAGCAGAACACCTTTCCAAAAGCCGTCGATGCGACCACGTTTGGATTTGCCGTTTACGTTGGTAACACGCTCCTCAAAGTGAATGCGGTTTTTTGTGGTTAAGCCGAATATTGCGAAGAAGTCTATCCAAAATGGCTGAGATTCGCTTATTTCGGAGGTTGTTGTTCGCCAGGTTTGGGCGAAGGTTGTGGCTCGGTTTTGGGTTTCGGTGGATTGCATGGGGGTCTCCTTTGTGGTTTAGAATGGAATTTCAGCTGTTTCTTTTTCTTCTAGCTCAATTTCCTCTTTTGCCATTGCGTACAGCGTATTTATAACCGTTTGCACTGGTTTTGAGACGATTATACGTTGCAACTTAGCTTCAAAATCCTCTTTGTTTGTGCAGTCAATTCTTTGGGAAAGATTTATATCGTCTGCTATTCTTTCGTCCAAAACAATAACAATTTCCTCTCCGTAGGGAAAATGTGCAAAAAACATAATGCGATATTTGTAATTGTGGACATATTCGGAAGTTATAAAAAATTCGTGTGTAAAAGAGGAAGTATCTCCCAAACTCCCCAAATCTTCTTGTATACTCACTTGCTCTACAGTTATTTTAGGTGAAAGCCCTTGAGATAACATTGCCATAAAGTTAGGGTGTGTACGTTCGTAATCTGTCGTATAACCTGCATATGGCTTAGCTTTTGCAATAACAAGCCCATTTGTGAGTTCCGCCAAATTTTCGCAATATTCCTCAACAATGGCTCGTGGTGGGCTTGGAATTTCCTTATCCGCTTGAAATCCCCATAGATTTTTTTGGCTCATATAAAATCCTCCTTTAATTGGCAAAATAGCGGCAAATGGTCGCTATATATGTCTGTGTTTGGTTGTCCAGTTTTTTTAATTAGGTTGTGGTTGGCAGTTTTTGTAATGATTTTGGGGCTGTTTTCGTCCCAAAACGGTATTAAACTGGGACTTATCATTACTTGGTCGAGTGCATACCAGTAAAATGCACTTGTTCCGCTATCTTTTTCGTAACGGTATGTTGTAAAAGGCGGTTTGACGTTTGCGAAAAATCGCCATGTTGGGTTGTAAAATTTTTTGTGTTTTGTGTTTGTGCCTTTAACTTTGGTTGGTTTCTCAAACGAATCCGAAAATGGAAGAGCATGCATACCGTCCGTTGTAAAAGCTGGTTCTTCGTAAGGACTAACGTTAAAATCGCCGATTGCTACTGTGTGTGGGCATTTTTGCTTTTGTTCGTGTTCAATTATATCAGTTTTGAATTGACGGATCAATGTTTCTCTATCCTTAATTTTTGGGTGATTGCGAATATCGTAGCCGTGAATTGCTGCAACAATTATACCGTTTTGTTGATTACTTATGTGCAATATTTGGTATCTAGCTTCTGCTTGCAAGTTTTTGGCGGAGTATTTGGGGTTTATTATTGCTCGCAAATTTTTGGGCGGAAGTACTGATGTTATAGAGTTGTATTCTATGTTGGATTTTTTGTTTATTGTTTTGCATAATGCCTTGGTTTCATTGGGATATTCCGCTAAGATTAGCAGGTCAATGGCGTTTTCCGATAGCAACTCGCAAAGGCAAGCGGTTACATTTTCGGGATTTTTTCGGTTTGTGTTCCAGAATAGTATGTTCATTTTTGCTCTCCTTTCGTTAGATTTACTATAATTGAATTTTGCCGATTTGTCAAGTGTGAAATCTCAAAGTAAAGCAAACAGGCGGAAATTTAACAACAACCGCCTGTTTGAATTATTGAGGATAATGCCCGCTCCTACTAATAACCACTAGGAAATTCTACAACAGCAACCTCGTCATTTTTAGCCATAACTTTCATAATGCGTTCGGCCAATCTGTCCATCTGGTAATCTAATTCATCGCTAGTAATTGAGCCAACGTGAAAAAACTCCAGATTACCCTTCAAATATTCTTCAATCTTTTCCTCATCGTAACCGTAGTATTCGGACAGTTCTTTTGCATCGGCTTTGGTTTTGCTCTTTCTGTCAAAAAAAATGTCAATCAGCAACTTCCCAGTTTCTTTCAAGGTTTCGTCCGATAATCCGTCTATCAGATTCTCATGGTTGCTCGCCACCGCAAAACTTGATGATGACGAATTTGTTACAAAACTTCTCCTGTATTTCATGCTGTTTCCTCCTCTATTTTCGTTCACTTCGGCTGCAAAAGGCAATCTCGCTGTGTAATGGACAACCGCCCAAACAATCCAATCTATCGCCGCAAGCCGTGCAATTTTGCCTGAATTTTTGCCGATATTTCTCAAAATAGGCGGAATCCCACGCTTGCAAAATGGTGCTATATTGTAAATTCACGCCGCCGTCTTGGTCAAACGAGCATGGCGTTGCGATTCCTTGTGCATTTATGTACATGGAAAACCGTGCCGCCTCGCAGGGTTCAACGGTTTGGCGGTTGATATTTTGCGTATGATTTATTATAGCAGAAACGCAACAAGAATCAAAGCCAATATTTTTGCCCGCCAAAACCCATTCGTCCGCCC
>WRKH01000244.1 GCA_009778175.1 Turicibacter sp. | reverse complement strand
GGTCGATAAGCTGCTGCAGTTTATTTTGCAAAAATTTTACTTCTGCTGTCTCGGGGTCGTGTTTTGCCCCAAGCACGGCGTTTACAAATTTTACTAGCTCTTTCGAATCCGCTTCCAGCAGTCGGATTAACTCATCGTGCGTTACTAGCCTTTTTCTTTTGCCGTTTGGCATTTTTTGCACCTCTTGTTCATATCAGCGGAAATCTACTTTCATTATATTACAACGCTTGCCAAAAGTCAAATTTTAAAAATGGCAGAACCCCTCAATTTCGCATCTTAAAAACCCGTTATCGAAAATTTATCTAAATTCAACTAAAAATGGCGGATTTTAAGGGGAAAATTTATGTAATTTTGCCTAAAATATTCGAAACACTGCGAAATATTTTGAAAACCAAAAATATTTTTGTGCAATTCTGCCAAAAAAATACCCAGTACAGCCCGATAATTTTTCTTGAGCTGCCTTGACTTAATTTCTGTATGTGTTATAACAATAGTTGTGGGTAAATTTGAAAGGGGTAGTGAAAATTGAAATATGTATTGCTAGTGTTGTTGCTGGTCTTTTCAGCCTGTGCAACGGCGAGCGGTATGGGCGATGATTTTATAGCTAGACGTGAAATAACTGTAGTTTCTCGTGAACCTGGCTCGGGTACTCGGGGGGCGTTTATACAAATGCTAGGTATAGAGGTTGTGGACGGCGAAAGTATAAGAGATACGACCAGCATAAGGTCGGAGGTTGCAAATAGCACAAATATGGTTATTACCTCCGTAACAAATAACCCTTATGCAATCGGGTATATATCTCTCGGCACTTTAACAAACGCTGTAAAATCATTAAGCATAGAGGGCGTTTCGGCAAATGCCCAAACCGTAACAGACGGTTTGTACCCCATATTCCGTGCCTTTGAATTGGTGGTTACAGACAATTTAAGTCCACTGGCACTAGATTTCATCGATTTCATTCTATCGGAGACGGGACAGAATTTTGCAATAGAGCGAGGTTATGTCCCTGTTGGAGGTGCGGTTACTTACGTTCCAAGCGAACAGCAAGGTACGTTAGTCGTTATGGGTTCGACCTCTGTAGCTCCGCTTATGGGACAGATTGCCGAGGCCTATGAAGCCATACATCCAAATGTTACAATACAATTGCAGATAAGCGGTTCAAGTGCCGGAATACAGGCGGCAATCAACGGTACAGCTGACATCGGGATGACCTCGCGGCCTCTTACAGAGACAGAGTTAGAGCAGCTATCCGCATTTTACATAGCCTTCGATGCCTTAGTAATAATAACGCACCCATACAATCCGCTAAACGATATTTCAAGAGAGCAAATAAGGCAAATCTTCATAGGCGAAATTACCCACTGGCATGAACTTATCGACTAAAAGCACAAACCAGCCCCTCTAAAAAATAACAATAAGTTTTTGGAAAAACAAAAAGGTGCGGGTCTGGGGGGTGTGCCCAGCGGCAAGACGGTCTTGTGTCAGGTGTGGGGCAGAGTCCCACGATTTTAGTTGTTTTGTTAAGGAGAAAAATATTTTTGCGAAATGTAAAAGATAGATTGAGAGCCTGGGATTTTAAGGAAATTTTGGCAGTTTGGGTGTTTAGGATTTGTGCCTGTGGCTCAATAGCGGCAATAGCGTTGATTTGCCTGTTCCTATTCTTGGGCGGCGGACCTGCTATAATCGAGATAGGTCTAACAAACTTCCTATTTGGCAGGAGTTGGGCTCCCTTGAATATTCCAGCCGAGTTTGGCGTTTTGCCGATGATTGCAGGCAGTGTTTATATTACCGTTGGAGCAGTGATTATCGGCGTTCCGATCGGTATCTTTACTGCCGTATTTTTAGCGTTTATGTGCCCAAAAAAATTACATAAACTCCTAAAACCGATAATAAATTTGCTGGCGGGCATACCGTCCGTGGTTTACGGTTTTTTTGGCATGAGAGCAATTGTCCCAGTCATACGTAATATTTCACTTGCATTGACTGATGGCGGCAGCGGTGCGTCTATCCTGTCTGCCTCTGTGCTGTTGGGGATAATGATTTTGCCGACCATTATCGCAATATCGGAAAGCTCCATTCGAGCGATTTCCAAAGAATATTACGAGGGTGCGTTGGCGTTGGGAGCAAGCCATGTTAGGAGTGTATTTTTTGTGGTAGTCCCAGCGGCAAAATCAGGGATTTTGGCATCGGTTGTATTGGGGATAGGTCGCGCAGTGGGCGAAACTATGGCGGTTGTCATGGTGGCGGGCAACCAAGCGATGATACCTATTTTCCCCGAAGGGATTTTTAGGGGCGGTCGTTCGCTCACTGCCAACATTGTACTGGAGATGGCATATGCTACCGATTTACACAGAGATGCATTAATTGCCACGGCAATCGTCCTCTTCTGCTTCATTTTCCTAATAAACATCATATTTACATTTCTGGTACGAAAGGACAAGAACTAAAACCGTGGGGCTCTGCCCCACACCTGGCACAAGACCGTCTTGCCGCTGGGGGCGCGCCCCCAGACACTCTCATTTTTTTATAAGGAGGATGGATAGTGATGAAACTAACAAAATTTATTGACAGGGCATTGCTTGTCTTGACTTGGCTATTTGCAGGGCTTACGATAGCGGTGTTGGCGTATATAATATTCCATATTGTAATAAATGGAGTGCCTCATTTACGATTATCATTGTTTGAAATTAGGCATACGAGTGCCAATGTTTCCATGTTGCCCTCTATTGTATCGACTTTATTCATGGTAATTTTAACATTGATTTTTGCCGTACCGCTAGGGATTTTCACAAGCATATTTTTAGTGGAATACATGAAAAAGGGAAGCCGATTTGTAAACGTGGTAAGGTCGGCGGCGGAGTTACTTTCTGGCATACCGTCCATAGTTTACGGGCTTTTCGGCTTATTATTCTTTGTAGAATTTTTGGGGCTTGGGTTATCGCTATTATCAGGCTCGCTGACATTATCGATAATGATTTTACCTCTAGTTATACGAACGACCGAAGAGGCATTAAAATCCGTACCAGACGGCTACCGAGAGGGTTCATTCGCTTTGGGTGCGGGCAAATTACGAACGATATTTGTAATTATTCTCCCCTCCGCCATACCTGGGATATTTGCGGGCGTTATTTTGGCAGTTGGACGTATAATCGGCGAATCGGCAGCACTAATCTTTACAGCTGGCACTTTTGCACAGATTCCCGACAACATTCTACAATCTGTCCGCACATTGGCGGTACATATGTGGGTACTTTCAGGCGAAGGCCATCACATAAACGAAGCCTACGCAACCGCCGTAGCTCTACTAGCTGTAATCTTCCTAATCAACGCCCTCTCCACACTAGCAGCCAAAAAAATATTTAGCATCGCGTAGGCTTTCTCATCAAGACAGTAGTATCCGCCTGCGAATCGGAGAATTTAAATGTTGTGTCCGAGCGGCTTTGTTGAGCACAGCTCAAAAATGCCGCTCCCAATCTTTTGGCAAATGCCATAATATAACAAACTCGTCTGATACCGCCGCACAGATTGCAATATAAAAAAAGCACAGCCATCTAATTTAAAATAACAAACGAGCGGGTCTGGGGGCGCGCCCCCAGCGGGGTGTGGGGCAGAGCCCCACGGTTTTAATCTTTTGATTTTGGAGGTAAAAATGTTGAAATGTAAGTTTGATGTTAAAGGGTTGGACTTGTATTATTCGGATTTTCAAGCGTTGAAAAAAGTGGATTTGGAAATGAGCGAAAATGAAATAATGGCGTTCATAGGGCCTTCGGGCTGCGGGAAATCTACCTTTTTGCGTACGCTTAATCGAATGAATGATATAGTCGAAGGCTGTCGAATCGAGGGCAAAATATTGTTGGACGGTAAAGATATTTATGCCAAAAATGTCGATGTGAATCAGTTGAGAAAACGAGTCGGCATGGTCTTCCAAAAACCGAACCCCTTTCCGCAAAGTGTATACGATAACATAGCATATGGCCCGATAACCCATGGAATACGCAAAAAAACTGACCTAGACGAGATTGTCGAAAAAGCACTAAAAGATGCGGCAATTTGGGAAGAAGTAAAAGATAGGTTAAGAAAATCCGCACTAGGATTATCGGGAGGGCAACAACAACGATTATGCATCGCCCGAGCATTGGCTGTTGAGCCTGAAATTTTGCTGATGGATGAGCCCACCAGTGCATTAGATCCCGTCTCTACGGGAACAATCGAAGATTTGATGGTAGAATTACGTGAAAAATACACGATAATAATCGTTACGCACAATATGCAGCAAGCCACTCGCATATCCGACAAAACGGCCTTCTTCCTAATGGGCGAAGTAATCGAATACGGCAAAACAATCGACATTTTCTCCAACCCCAAACACAAGAGAACAGAAAACTACATAACAGGCCGCTTCGGGTAGACCGTGGGGGCTTTGCCCCCACACCCCCACCAGGGCGCGCCCTGGACTGCTCGTTCGCTATTTGGTGGCTCTCGATTCTAGCCCAACTGCTACAAATTTGTAGCATCGCACGGGAATCCATCAAAAAAATCACTACAAATTTGTAGCATAGTACGGGAATCCATCAAAGAATCCTAACGAACGAAGGGGGTCAAGGGGGCTTGTCCCCTTGCGGGGTGTGGGGCAGAGCCCCACGGTTCTGTGTTTTCGGCGGCGTTTTTGTATAAGGAAAGTAGCTCGGAGCGGCGAGATTCTAGTTTTTCTATGATTTTTGCATTGGGCTTGGTTTCGGGGTGTTTTGGTATAAAAATTGTGCAGCAATCCTCGTAAGGCCTTATGGAAATGTCGTAAGTGCCGATTTCCATCGCAATGTCCGTTATCTGTAATTTGTCCATGGCTGCAAGAGGGCGTATTATGGGTAAAATTAAGCCAGAAGGAGTAACCGCCGCAGATTCTACTGCCGCTATGCTCTGTGCCGTCTGGCTTGCCACCTGTCCTATGCTGTCGCCTGTGATTAGGCAGTTTGCAGCCTCCTTTTCAGCTATGATTGCCGCTATTCTAAGCATCGCCCGTTTGAAAAATAATGTCATTTTCGCTGGGGGCAGATTCTTGTAAATGTACATCTGCACGTCCGTAAAAGGTACAACATAAAGTTTGTTATGCCCGACAAAATTTGACAAAATTTCCACAATGTCCAAAACTTTTTCTTTTGCCCATTCGGACGTGTGCGGCGGAGAATGGAAATAGACGGGGGTAATTTTTACGCCTCGTTTCGCCATTAAATATCCCGCAACTGGGCTATCAATCCCGCCAGACAGCAATAAAATACCGCTCCCTGTTGAGCCGTATGGTAAGCCAGATACCCCTGCCACAATATCCGCATATACATACACAAAATTGCGTATTTCAACCCAAATTACTATATCCGCTTTTTTCATGCTTACAGGCATATCGGGATATTTTTGCAGAACAAACTCGCCGACCTGGGCGGATATTTCTTGCGAGGTTAGTGGATACTGCTTATCCGAGCGTTTTGTCATTATTTTGAATGTCATATTTTTGTCTTTTTCGACGGCATCGAAAACGTCAAGTGCGGCCGATTTAATCGTTGACATATCGGCATCCTTCAATTTTTGGCTGACACAGATAGAATGTACACCAAAGATACGGCGGATTTTTTCGACATACGCCAAAGAAATATCGCCTCTACTATCCTCCGCCAACAATCGCCCTTGTTCTCGTGTAACTTTAACATTTTCATCATTTATGCTCGAATTTATCGTATTCGCCAACTGCCGCTCAAACAACGCTCGATTACCCTTACGCAAGGCAATTTCCCCATACTTTATCAACAAAACTCTTTTCATTTTCCCACTTCCTACAAACCGTGGGGGCTTTTTCGTCATACCCCCACACCCCCACCAGGGCGCGCCCTGGACTGCACATTTTTATTGGCTATTTATTCCAATTCCGACATAACTCGCAAAGCCGCTGTTTGCACACCATCGAAATCTGCTTGCTCCATCGACACGAACATCGCAACCACCACATTTTCTCGCCGCAAAAGCATCCGAAAATCCCCCATCCTAAAATCCTCATCAATCCATGCGATTATACCGTTATTCGCTCCCCACGATTCTGAATTTTCTAAATATATTATTGAGACAGGCGGATTTTCGCCAAATAACGCCAATCCTCGTGCAAAATGATTGTAAATCATATTTGCCACAAAACCGCTATTTATTCTATATGTATACGTCATCACTGTCGCTGGCTCAAAACCAAAATTCACTTCGTTGTGATGGAATATCTCACGCACAAACAGACTGCTAGAAACTACCGTAAACATCGATTCTGGCTCGCCATAAATGCCGAAATCATGCAACTGGATAGCATTATGTTCGGCGTGGTTAAAAACTATATTTTCATGCTGCTCAAACAACCAAAATCGCCCGTTTATCGCAAGAAACACACAAATCAAAAATGCCAACATAATAACATAAAACACCATATTCCGCAATTTTGCCCATATTTCCTCAAATTTCGGCAATGGCAAGCCTCTATTAAACGCCAACCGCACTCGCACGTACCACGCAAGCGAAAAGCCCAGTTGCCACAATATCCCGAATCCAAACAAAACACCACTAACCGCCCAAAAAAACACGGCATTTTCAAGGAAAACCCTTATACCAAAATCGAGCAAGGCAAAGCTAGACAGCAACGCACTAATCAATGCTACCGCATACGAAACTATCTCGTATTTTAGGCAACATTTGCCCGATTTATAAACCTGATCGTGTTCGGTTGCGAAATCAGGTAGGGGTGTGTTTTTATCGGCACAAAAAACTCGTGCCATACCACTTTTACCCATAAATTCCCAACCTGCCGCCGCCCATTTTTGACGCATGATAATCATCTCGGGATTTTCGTTTTTCGAGAACAGGTCTGAAAATTTCAAGTCCTCGATTAGGTCGATGAAAAATTTCTTTTCGCTAGGGTTCGTTTCTTTGAATCGGTCGATAAAGCCGAATTTGTCTAGCATTAGTCCGTCCGCAGCCATTTTTTCAAGATACCGTTCCTCGTTTTTCGTGTCGCTGACTGCCGCCATTTTTAGCCTGTATTTGTACATCACAGCCCCCTTTGGATTGCCAAAGTCGCCGACAATGCCCCTGCCATTTTTGCCAAAAATTCCATATTATCCTCGCCCATGACAAAATTCTCTCGAGATTTTAGCCATTTTTCCAGTACCTGATAGCCGCCGATACGATATTCCCAAATTTCGGGCGGAATCCCCACAATCTGCTTGTTGTCGTTGATGTGCAGAATACCGTTTTCGTAGGCTATTTTGGTTATTTGCAAATCCTCGGCTGTGTTCGGCGACAAGGACAGGGCAAGCGGCTCAGAATCATCCAACAGGTGCAATCGCCGCAGCTGCTCGCCCGCCTTGGCGTATTTCGTAAATTCCTTGATATTTGCGGGAATCGGCACTCGTGGGAAATCCCTTTTGAGATATTCGCTGTATTTTGCCCGATATTTCGGCGAATGTAACACGCCGTAGCAATAGTCAAATATTTCCAGCGGGCTGGGGTTGGCTTTTTTGAGATTTGCCGTCAGCTTTGCCCGTTCTTGTGGGTTTATGTTGGGTTGCCAGTCTGCCGTGTTTTCGTCGTAGAGGTAGAGCGGGGCAATAAAGGCATTTCCTGATGACCTTGTCGTCAAAAGGAATTTGTATGACAGTTTGTCTGTTACAAATACCATAGCAAATTCATCTTGAGAGGTATCTCGCCTAGCAAATACCATAGCAATATTCTTACCTATTGGGGTTTTTGAATCTTTTAGCAAATGTTGCATTGTTCTGTTTGAAGAGGTATGTAGCCACCCTCCTGAACGCCCTGAATAAAAAGTGTAACGATCGTCAAAAGGGCGAAAGGCAATTTTTACGACTTTCCCTGTATCAGAAAAAACATCAGTTTGGATTTTTTGGGCTGTTTGCGAATAGCTGTATTTTCCAAAAAGATTTTTTATTGCTTGTTCGTCCGTTGCGTTTTTTACAATGTCAAGGCGATGTTCGATTTCGGGTTTTGTGAACGCAATCGCTACCTTATCGTTGCCTGTTTCTGTACCGCTATTATAGATTGGGAATAGATTAGCTACGCTCACGCCGCTCCGATATATGTCCAACGTACCATTACCAAACGGTATAAAATATGCCATTTGTTTGTCTATTTTTAACTGCTGAAACTGCACATCTTTGAGTTTCGCTAATTTTTCAGCCCGTCTGCCCCAAACATCAGCATAAAAAACATCCGCCCATGTATCGTTTTTAACTTCTCCTGTTTTTATGCCTATGAATAGCGAAATTCCTACACGTATATCAAAAATATTTTCGTCAGGTGTGCCGTCTGGGGTTAATTCTCGTTTGTTGGCGTTTCCGTGCATATTCACAATATAAATCTTGTCGAAAGTCCGCAATAAACTAGCCCTCATTCCCCTGAATGTTGGATTATCCAAAAATCCGTTGTTGGAGACGTACGCAAGCACGCCATCGCCGTTTCGTTGCACAACTTGTTCGGCAAAACGGAAAAATTGCACATAATCATCATTTAGGCTGTTTAACGGTCTTTCGTTCAGCCGAGTTTTGCCGTCCGTCTCGAATTTATACGCATCAATCGCTTTTTTATCGTCCTTCATTAGCGTGTTGTTAGTCCGCACATTGTACGGAGGGTTGCTGATGATGACTTTTACGGGATTGTGGGCTTTCCATGCCTGTGCATTTATGGATTCCTCGGCGATTGCCTTGCCCAGCGGCGACCACAAATCAATTTGCTCTATCGTTCGCACCTCGGTCAGTGTGTTTGTCAAGTAAACGCTGGCGTTGATGTTGGTCGTGGTGGCTAGGGCAATGTCAATCGTGCGGCGTATGTTCAGATGTGCCACAACATAGCTGGTCATCATAATTTCAAAGCCAATCATACGAGAGAGCAAGCCCATTTTATGACTGCCGTCCGCCTCGATTTTGTCGAAAATACATTCGTTAAAATGCGGGCTGGTCGCATAATATTTTTGTTTAGCAAATTTGATTATTTCCGCCAAAAATGCACCCGTGCCGCAAGACGGGTCTAAAATAGCCACATGCGGCAAATTGCCCTTGGCGGCGTTGTCAGCAAGCCCTTTTTTTATGTTAAAATCCGCCACCAATCGCTCGTCCACGAGATTTACCATAAATTGCACAACCTCTGGCGGCGTGTAAAAAACGCCCTTTTCCCGCCGTAATCGTTCGTCATATTGGCTCAAAAAATCCTCGTAAAAGTGGATAATCTCGTAGCCGTCTTTGTCAACGGTGATAATGGTGGAAATATCGCAATTTTGAAAGAGTTTGCACAGATTGTCGATAACCCGATTTAGGGACGTGTCGATATCGTAGGATTCCGTTATATGCCTGAAAAATTCACGAAGCAAGGGCGATTCGTTTTGCAGGGCAGTTTTAGCGGTGCGGCGGTCGAAAGGCGAGGCGGTGGGGTTGTTGTAGCGGGCTATGAAAATGCTGTACACGATGGTTTGGGCGTAAATATCGGAAAATTCGGCGATTTCTAGGTTGGGGAGCAGCTTGGTTTTGATATAATCGAGCAATGCCAGCAATGCCGTGCGTTGCGGGTGGCTGTCGGCTGTGAGGATTTCGGCAGCGATGCGGCGGATATTTTTGGAGTAACGTGCCATATAAAAGGCTAATTTGTTGGAGTTTGGGACATTGGCGGGCGGTTGTAGGGCAAAATCTTCCAGAACTAGATTAAAACGGGGGATATTTTGGGTATTTAGCAAAACTTCGCCGTTGGTTAGGGTCATTATCTGGATTTTTTCATACATTTCTGGCGAGCCATTTTTGGATATACGCCAAAATTGCCATTCTAAATTATCGGTCAGAATGGCGTTTCGATAGATTTTAGCGGCGTTTTCGGCTTGTGTGATTGCACGGGAGTCGATTTTGCCGATTGCCTTAACTTCGATTGCGGCGAAAGGGGGCGTGATTGTGCTGTCTTCATCGGCTTGCCAGAGTTTTATGTCCACATTTTCGCCCATCGCCGCCGCACGGCTTGTGGAATAATCTTCCGCTATTATCGCAAAACCCGCCAACAAGTCCGAAATAGGTTTGATGTAGAGACTCTCGTCATTGCCGTTGGCGTGGGCGGATTGTGTGGCGGAGTGGTAGGTTTTTAGCATGATTTACCTCGCAAAGGTTTTTCTACATTATAAACTATTGCGGGGGATTTTGCAAGTTGCCGAATCGTGAATGACCATGGAAAGCCATTCGTTTGCGGAAATGCGGCTCTTGTTCAAATATTGCTGCAAGCCGTCGCCAAGGCTAATAGCAGCAGGGGCATTTGCGAATTTTATAACAGATACTACAATATCTTCGTTTGGTCGGATTGGCAGAGGGTTATCGATTGCGGAGCTTCCCCAGGTATTAGGAGCGTTAGGTATGCCCAAATCCGTCCGCAACCGCCCCGCCGCCGAAATTATGCATGCCGTTAAAACCACGAGCGGATAATATCCGCCCCTACCTAAAAAACGCCTGTCCGCAAAACGAGGAATTTAAATGGATTGTGGGCGGTTTTCCGTTGCGATCGTAGGGGCGGATAGAATCCGCCCGCAATCGCTATTCCATTTCCCAAAAAATTGTGATATAATAAACCTGTCCCAACACCGCATAACCGCAACACAAAAACGCAATAGCCCATTTAAAATAATGCAAAAAAAAATCACAAACGAGCGGGTCTGGGGGCGCGCCCCCAGCGGGGTTTGGGGCAGAGCCCCAAGGTTTTAAAGGGGTGTGGGGCAGAGCCCCACGGTTTTAAAGGAAAAAGGAGGTAGTTTTGTATGGATAAAAAAGTGATGCAGGAGAGAATAGCTAAACGAGTGGCTCGGGA
>WRKH01000243.1 GCA_009778175.1 Turicibacter sp. | reverse complement strand
CCTCCTCTTTATCGTGTTTAAAACCGTGGGGGCTTTGCCCCCACACCCCCACCAGGGCGCGCCCTGGACTGCACATTTTTTGGTTTTTTACTGGACTTCGAAACTGTAGAGTTGCGGTGTTTTGTAACGCCCGTTTTGTAACGCCCGAACGGTGTCTCAAGTCTCTTGTGAAAAACCGAATCTCTTAATAATGATTATATGTAACGGCGTGCCGTCTGTCAATAGCAGTTTCATCAAATATAAAATTTGCATACACACCCCAAAATATGGTATTGTAATATTGGAATGGGAGGTTAGAGTATAATGGATTTTGTGGAGAGTACAATTTTACATCAGGCGGCATCGGTAACTGTGATGGACGTAAATACTGGTTTTGTAATATATGAATATGCACAGCATGAATTGAGATACCCCGCTAGTATAACGAAAATAATGACGGCGTTAATCGTAATAGAAGAGGTCGAGGATTTAGAGGAGCAGATGATATTTTCTGAAGAGTCTATCCTTATGTTGCCCTATTATGCGAGCCGTTTGTGGGCTTTGCCAGGCGATGAATTGACCGTGTATGAGGCTTTGTATGCACTTATGCTCCCTTCGGGCAACGATGCAGCCAACGCCCTAGCGGAACATATTGCGGGTAGTGTAGATGATTTTGTGGTTATGATGAACCAACGGGCAAATGAGATTGGAGCTTTAAATACTCAATTTATCAATCCTAGCGGATTGCCTGGCGAACCGCAGAATACAACATCATACGATATGGCTCTTATAATGCGTGAAGCCCTAACGCACCCTGTATTTACACGTATAATTTCCACCGCAGAATACGCTTTGCCGCCCATGCAGAATTTTTCTGAGGGGCGTAACATATGGAATACGAATCAGCTGATTCGACAGGGACAGCATTTTAACCCTTTGGTAGTAGGGGGCAAAACAGGGTTTACGAATGCGGCTCAACATACACTCGTGTCATACGCTGTATACGGCGAACACGAGGTTATAATATCGGTGCTGTTTGCTCCGCAACACGCCACTTTTTCGGATACAACAGCAATTTTGGACTATATACTGGAAATACCCGTACAAACCGTTTTCGACCCCACGGAACAAAGCTGGGAAATACCCGTTATGCAAGCTTTCGGCTATGAATTTTCGGAAGAAGGAGGGGTAGAAATAGGGATAGTAACCGCACAGACAAATCAGCATATAAGATTGCCGCTCCCGCAAGACGCAGCCCCTATTAGAGAGGTGCTGAATCTCCCTGTTTTTTTAAGTCCGCCAGTGCGAGTGGGCGATATTTTGGGGAGTATTTCTATATATAGCGGCGATAACCTAATAGACAGCCTCCCCATCATATCTACAAACTCTGTCTTGCCGCAGATTGCAACAATGCCGATTATGCCGACCGCCACCGTCAACACCGTTACCGATGTTGAGCAGATGGGCGGAAATTCATTGAATATCCTCATATATGCAGTAAGTGCGGTATTTGTAGCCCTTTTAGTTGTGATACTATTGATAAACCGCCAGATGAAAATCGAACAAAAACGCAGACGGAGGGCTGCACGCATACGGCGTAATAATCGATACAGTCGTTTTAACTGAAATTGGCAGCCACTAGAACTAGCACAAAAAATACGCCGATTCCCGCACACATACCTCTAAACCCTAAATCCAACCTGTTTTGCAGACCGAGATTACCCACTCTGTCTCTAATTATGCGGCTATGCAACAGATAGCCAACCCCCAAACTTGCGGCAAAGATGGCTGATTTTTCTAAGTAACCCATCAAATCTATTGTGATATGCACATCTAGCAGGCTTCTCAGAATAGATTGCCCAAATACCCCAAAAATGAGGCATAAAGCACCCAAAACAGCCAAAGCGGAATATTTGAACAAATCCCTCTCGGGCGTTACTTCTCCAGCGGGGACACCTTTAAAGATAGTGGAAAATTTTATAAATACCATTATCGTGCCCAAATTGATGACCACCATGATGGCGTTTAATATCGGGTCAATATCATACATCAAAAAATATTTTGAAATACTCCCGTTAAATGCGGGCATTCCGATTATGCCTAAAATAGCGAAAATGATAACAATCCCCACAAAGGGCATTTTTTTCAACACGCCCTGTATCTTGTATATATCTTTTGTGCCGTAAGAATAGGCTATTACGCCCACCCCTAAGAAGAGTGCCGCCTTAAATATGGCATGGTTTACCATATGGTAGATACTTCCGATGCTGTTATATTCGCCTCCTATGCTAAATCCCGCAATAATAAGCCCGACCTGTGCCATTGTACTATATGCCAATATCCTTTTAATATTGCGTTCGGAGAGTGCTAAAATGATGCCAACTACCGCCGTAGCTAGCCCAATGACCAAAAACAGGGTGCTAGAGCTAACCTCATAGAATACGTCCTGAAAGCGAACGAACAGATATACGCCCGTCTTTATATGCAGCCCCGACAGCACAGCCGAAACACCAGGGGATGCGCCTGGAGTGCTATGAGCCTTTGGTAGCCAGCTAAATAGCGGCAACAATGCACATTTTAGAGCGATGAAACTCATAATAAGTGCATAGGGCAAAATCAGTTGCGATGGATCTAGTTCTCTTGCAGCCACTGCTATGGATTGCATTTCGAGAACGCCCAGACTGCGGTATAAATAGCCTATTCCAAACAGATAGAACTGTATGCCCGCAAAGCCTATCATCAAATAGACAAGCCCATCGTACATGGAACGCTTTTTTTGGTTAAACAGTATCATTACTGTAACCGTCAATGTTGCAACCTCCATAAGCACAAATACATTAAAGAAGTCGCTGGTCAAAAAGAGTCCCAATATCATGCTTTGCCACACAAAAAACAGCAGCCCAAACAACCGTCCTGGATTATCCTTAAAGTTATAAATATCAACGACAAGAAACATAAAGGTTGTAAGCATGATGAACACGCCCGACAGCGTATCCGCCCTCAAGACGACACCCAAACTATCTTCATACAGCCCAACCGTCTCTACTATCGTTCCGTACAGGTTAATCTGATAAAGCAGATAGAGGCTTGCACCGAACAATGCAAATTTAAACAGCACAGCAATAATCTTTGCCAATCTCTCAAAAGGAAAGAGATACAAGAATATCGCAACAACCAGCGGTACTATCACAAAATATGTAAGCATAAAATCCTCACTTTTTATACAGATATTTTTTTCAAACCGTGGGGGCTTTGCCCCCACACCCCCACCAGGGCGCGCCCTGGACTGCACATTTTTGGGGATTTTTATTAGGCGCTAAAAGTTTTAATGTTTTAACTCGCTTATTTACGTTATGTTTAATTTAAAATCCCAAAGTTAGAGTTCCACGGTTTTAGTCTCTATTCGTCGGCAAATTCTTCTTTGTTTTTGCGAGCGGCTACCTCCCAGTTTGCCGTGCCGTGTTTTCTAAAGAGGGTGATAAACACAATGATATTTACGGCTGTGCCGGTTAGTCCGATTACAACGGCTGTAATCATAAGTGCCTGCGGAAGAGGATCTGCCATATTGTAGATGTCAGGTTCGCCGCCTATTGGCGGCAAAATTCCCACATGGTAGCCTATGGATAAAAAGAACATTATCACAGCCGTTTCCAAAATAATGATAAACACGATGGATTTTACGATGTTCGTTGTGGTAATGACCCCGTAAAATCCGATGAAAAACATGGCTATAATAAGTATCTCGATAGTTTCAATGCCCATAATATCCGTAATGCCCATAATTACACCTCGTCATTTTCTACTACAATGTACCTATAAAACAGGATAATGAAACCGCACGCCACCTTAAGTGCAATAAGAATGTTCATAACCAGCATATATCCAATTCGGAAAGGGGCTAGCAGATGTTCTGGCAGTAGCAAAAACACACCGCCCAAAAATACCACGGACACCGCAAATAATGTTATCGCCACAAAGATGATTTCCTCCATACGTGCCAGTTTATGGATAGATAGGTCGTTTATGTTGTAAATCATATATCTGCATATGAAGAAGGAAGCGATTGCCAATCCGCCTTGAAAGCCGCCGCCAGGCGACAGATGCCCGTTCAAGACCAAATATATGCCAAAGAGCAGTAAAAGTGGGCAAATTATCTGTATAGCGTAAACAGCCAGACCGTTATCCTGCACCTCTCTTAATGTTTCCGTCTTGCCCGTCTCCAAATTATGTGCCGACAGATGTATTGCTGCAACCACGCTAATTACAACAACTAGGGCTTCAAATAATGTATCATAGACCCTGTATATCAAGTAGATTGCGGTTACAGGATTTTCGCCGCCGACATTGTCGATAAAGTTAAGCAAATACAAATCTTTCAGATAGGTATTAACTTCACCCGTCGGGCGAAAATATAGAAACACAGCAAAAAGCCCCACACTAAAAAGCAGGGGCAAAACGGGTATCTTTCTCAAACTTTCACCCAGTTGTTCGTCTGCAAAGCTAAAGTATTTTTCAAAGCACACGATAAAAAATATGGTAATAAAAATACTAGCCACGGCCTCCGCCATAGCAACATCGGGGGCTCCCAACAGCATATAGCAAATTGCAACAGCCAAAGAGTAGACAGCGAGGTAGATGATGATACGTGCTATTCTCCGTTCTATTATAACCAAGATGGCGGAAACAATCGAAATTAGCAAAAATACCTGTGTCATTTTTTATCATCCTTTATCTTTTTTTCTTCATAGCCGCTTAAATGGGCTGATCTAACCAAAATGTGTGATACTAGCGGGTTGAATATCAATATGACAACAGCCAACAACACTAATTTGGCGGTAAAAAAGGTAAATCCATGCCGTATGGCGAGCCCAATAATAATTGTAAAAGCTCCAACGGTATCTGTTTTGGAAGAAGCAAGCACCCTAGTATAAAAAGTGTCAAATCTAATCATGCCCACAACACCAAACACCATAAAGATAATTCCCGCACCGATAACAATATTGCCAATTATCTCCTGCAAATCTACTCCTCCTTTTTTTTGTTTCGTTCAGACAAGAAAAGGGCGATAAATATGACGGTTATAAAACCAAACAGGGCATATATTATAGCGAAATCCAACAGAATCAAGATACCGCTAGCCGACGCAAAGAGTATAATCAACATTATAATTTTTGCCGATATAATGCTCATGGCAAGCAAGCGATCCCAAATGGTAGGCCCTCGTATCACAAACACCATATATATAAACAAAAAAACCAACATTATCCACACAAAAGACATCTCTTATTCTCCTTAAAACCGTGGGAATCTGCCCCACACCTGGCACCAGACCGTCTGGCCGCTGGGAGCGTACCCCCAGACCCGCATTTTTGATAGTCATTTTATTAAATTACTTGCTGGCGAGGGCTAGATTTCCTTTTCTATTTGGTTATATATAGAGGTCGCAATCTTTTCAGCCTCATCGAATATGGCTTGACCTTTTGTGCGATACTTATCCGTAAAATCGGTGTCGTTTATAGAGGAGATATTTATGCGGACATTCAGCCAAGCTCCTTTTACTGCCGTTGAGAGCATTAGTGCAGACACACCCAAATCAGATGCGGCGTTTGTGTTGGATTTGCCCAATATAGACTCCGCCAATTTTAATGCGGACAGCCCAAGCTCCATTACCTCGTAAGGCACTAAAGAAGCGGCTTTCAAGGCATTTTGCATGGCGGCTTTTCGAGCCTCTTTCTGCTCATCGGTGTCCTTTGGCATAGCAAACACTGCCGTAACACCGTCAAAAGCCTTGGAATCCTCAGCTATTTTGCTGTTAAGATCCGTTTTTAGCCTAGTGGCTTCAGCCATTACTTCCTGCATCAATTCGTTGTGCTCGGCATATTTTTTCTTGCCAGTCGTAAGGGCAGCCACCATATTAACCAATGCCGCACCCAATGTTCCCGCCAAAGCAGAGGCAGAGCCGCCTCCAGGCGTTGGCGAACTACCTGCCAAATCTTCGACAAATTTATTTAATTCCATAATCTTCTCCTTCTAAAATATTTAAAACCGTGGGGGCTATTTCGTCAACCCCCCCACACCCCCACCAGGACGCGCCCTGGACTGCATATTTTTTGGGTTGCTACAAAGAAAGTAGCTTGCCATTTTTTACAACTTTGTGAACCTGATTATTGCCGTATCTGTAGAAAAGAAATTCCAGATTGGGGCAATCCCATATGACTAGATCTGCATCCTTTTGAAGCTCTATAGACCCCTTAGTACCCTCACGGTTGATGGCTTTAGCGGCATTTATAGTGGCGGCGGTCAAAGCCTCTTCGGGAGATAAACCCATCCTTAGACAGGCTAGGTTGAGGGCGACTTGCAGATTGTAATTGGGGCTGGAGCCAGGATTAAAATCGGATGCTATTGCCACTGTAATCCCCATGTCTAGCATCGCCCTTGCTCTAGCGTAATTTTTGTTTAGATAAAAACTAGTTGCGGGCAAAAGAACCGCTATAGTGCCAGCCCTTGCCATCGCTTGCAACCCATCGTTGTCCGCCTCTATAAGATGTTCGGCTGATTTTGCATTTACCTTTGCCGCAAGTGCCGCACCGCCCATGGGTACAACCTCGTCTGCGTGTATCTTAAGCCCAAAACCCTTTTCGGCTGCCGCTTCTAAAATGGTCTGCGATGTCTTTATATCAAAGACAGAATCTTCGCAAAAAATATCGCAAAATTCAGCCAAATTTTCATCCGCTACGGCTGGAAGCAGCTCGTCCGTAAGCAGCCTTGTGTACTCTGAAGGGTTGGTCTTATATTCTTTGGGCACGGCATGAGCTCCCATGAAAGTTGAAACCAAATCGTATCTCTCTTGCAATTTTTTTATGACTTTTAGCTGTTTAAGCTCGGTTTCCAAATCAAGCCCATAGCCAGATTTCGCCTCCACCGTCGTTGTGCCGTGAAATAACATACAGCTTAAAAAATAGTCGGATTTTTCGTATAGCTCGTTAAAATCAGTATTGCGGGTCGCCTCCACCGTCGAGAGTATCCCCCCGCCAGCCCTCAATATGTCAAGATACAAAACCCCTGCCAGTTTTTTAGAAAATTCGTGTTCACGAAAACCACCAAAAACCAAGTGAGTATGGCAATCTACAAGCCCAGGCGTTACAAGTCTGCCCTCTGCATTTATAGTCTGGGCGGCATCCTCTTCACTTGCACCGATATAGGCTATTTTCCCGTCTTTTACCCCTATGCTGTAGTCCTTCTCGTTCATAAATGCCGAATCGTTCGCAAGCGGCGTTACAACATTCGCATTTTTTATAAGCAAATCCAACATTATAATATATGATTCTCCAAAATCTGTTTACTATAGTCCAAATTTTCTAGTTGCAAATAGTATTCGGCACAGTCAATCAAAGCCTTGGCGGGAGAAAGACCGATAAGTTCCGTGCCTACAACGTGTACGCCGTATCGTTTACATTCGGCTTTTATAAGCTCTACTGCTCGATACAGCGGTGTGCCGCTATAGTTGACCATGTTCATCGATACTTGAGCTATGTCCCTGTCTTCAAGCATAACGCCGATAGCCTTGCAATATTTCAAGCCGCCGCCCGAGCCTCGCACAATTTTAGCTATACTGTTGGCGATTTCAATATCGGATGTGGAAAGATTGACATTAAACGCAATCAGAGGCATCCTAGCCCCCACCGCTACGACCCCCGCCGTGGGATGTGGTGCGGAATCCCCAAAATCAGGAGCCCATTCGGGCTTTTGCAATTTTTCCGCCATGCCTTCAAATTGCCCTTTTCTGATAGTCGCTAGATTCTGCCGATTTGTTCGTTGTGCAGAACTTTCATATAGAAAAACGGGGATTTTTAGAGTATTTGCAATACTCTCGCCCACCTTTTTGGAAAGTGTTACACATTCGTCCATGGTTATATCCTTTAGAGGTACGAACGGAATTACGTCAACAGCCCCCATTCTCGGGTGTTCGCCTGTGTGTTTGGTTAAATCTATATGTTCGGCAGCATACTGTACAAGTGCAATAACAGCCCTTTCAATCCCCTCGGGCGAACCCACCATGGTGGCGACAGCCCTATTATGGCTTTCGTCAGCCGAAAAATCTACAAGTGTTACCCCTGCTTCGCCACTTGCGATTTTTTTAATCCCATCCAAAACGGATTGGTTGCGTCCTTCGCTAAAATTGGGCACGCATTGGATTAATTTTGTCAAAATATACCTCCCCTTTCATCGGTAACAAACTTTTTATGATTATAACACATAAAATCTTCCGAATCAATAGCGTTTCAAGTATTTTTTTCAGTCTCCGTAAATTGTAATAAAAATGTAATAGTTCTAGGTCTTATTAATTCCACCCTTTTTGTGTTATAATAGATGTGGTGGGCGATTTTTGTTTTTGGACTTAAATCGGATGAGGTGCGGGGCGGTTTTATGACATCTTTAATATTGAGAGGGGGAATAGTGTGGAAACGGCAACTACAAGTGTAACGATAAAAAATACGGCGAAAGCTGTCAAAAGCGGCAACTTAGATGTTTTTAGCACCCCTATGATGATAGCTTTAATGGAAGAAGCGGCGTGCAAAGCGATAATTCCGCTGCTTGAAGAGGGTCAAACTTCTGTGGGAGTGGCAATAGCTGTGGAACATACAGCTGCAAGCCCTATAGGAGCAAAGATTACCGCTACGGCTCACATAACCGCCACTGACAAACGTAAGGTAATTTTTGAATTGGCGGCACATGACGATGCAAATCCTATAGGCAAGGGTACGCACACCCGTTATATCGTTGATACGGAAGCGTTTATGAACAGATTGTATTCGCCCGATAAAAGCTGATGCTTATTACTTGTTCAAAGCTAGGGAAGTCCTTTGGTGTGGATGAAATTTTAACCGATGTGTCATTTATATTGGAGGAACGTGAAAAAGCGGCTCTTGTTGGTGTGAATGGTGCTGGCAAAACTAGTGTCTTTCGTATGCTTACTGGAGAATGGCAGCCCGATAGCGGCAGTATTATGCGTTCGTCCGATTTAGAGATAGGCTATTTGCCGCAAATCGCTGAACTTACGGGCAATTTAACCCTGTATGAAGAGCTGGATTCATCGCTTTTGCATATACACGATATGGAAAGAGAGTTGCGTCGCTTAGAATTAAAAATGGCGGACGACTCGCTTGATTCAAAGACGACCACATTGCAGCATTACGCCAAACTATTAGAAGAATTCGAGGCAAAAAACGGCTATGAGGCATCCAGCAGGGTAAAGGGAGTGCTAAAGGGCTTGGGTTTTCCAGAAACCATGTGGACTCAGCCTGTTACTTCGCTTTCTGGAGGGCAACGTACACGAGTGGCTTTGGGAAAATTACTCTTGACTGCACCCGACTTGTTGCTTTTGGACGAACCCACCAACCATTTGGACTTGGAGAGTATGCTGTGGCTTGAAAATTATCTAAAAGACTACAAGAGTGCCGTCTTGATTATCTCGCACGATCGCTATTTTTTGGACAGAGTTACCACAAAAACAATCGAAATAGAGAACAAAAAATCTGCCGTATACAATGGCAACTACAGCTTTTATGCCAAACACAAGGCGATAAATCGAGAAAATGCACTGCGCATCTACCTCAATCAGCAAAAGGATATAAAGCGGCAACAGTCAATAATACGGGCATATCGAGCCAGAGCAACGGAAAAGAATTACATACGTGCAAAGAGTCGAGAGAAACTTCTGGACAAGATGGAAAAGGTTGACAAACCAGAGTCCCTTCCCGACCAAATGCGGCTGATACTTACCCCAAAATTTGAATCGGGCAACGATGTGTTAGAAGTCCACAATCTGCAAATGTCTTTTGGTACGAAAACCATATTCCAAAATGCCTGTTTCGAGCTTAAAAAGGGCGAAAAAGCTGCCCTTATCGGCCCGAATGGGGTTGGCAAAACCACTCTGCTAAAGATTTTAATGGGCAAATACCAGCAGAGCGGGCATATTAAAAAAGGGGTAAATTTAAGGATAGGTTACTATGAGCAGGAGCTGCAGAATCACAACCCTAACAACCAAATATTTGAAGAAATAGCCGATACGTATCCGCACCTGAAAAACCAAAATATTAGGGACGTGCTAGCCACTTTTCTGTTCACGGGCGATGATGTTTTTAAGCCTATATCCAAGCTATCGGGAGGCGAGCTGGGGCGATTGTCCCTAGCGAAAATTATGCTGGATGGATCTAATTTTTTAATCCTAGACGAGCCTACGAATCACTTGGATTTGTTCTCAAAAGAGGTTCTTGAGCAGGCGTTATGCAATTTTACGGGGACGATACTATATGTTTCACACGACAGATATTTTATAAACCGCACCGCCACAAAGATACTCGAAATGTCTTCTGAGGGTATTGTTGAATTTTTGGGCAATTATGACTACTATTTGGAAAAGAAAGCCGAAACACAGCAAAAATCCGAATTCGAGCAAGAAGCGGGAGATACCAAAAATGGCTACCAAGCAAAAAGAGAACAGGAACGTATTTCTCGCAAGGAAGAAACACGCCTAAAACGCCTTAAAAATGACATAACAAACCTAGAAGAGGCGATTGCCGAACTAGACAAAAAACTCCAACTAGACGAAATAGCCCGCAACGCCACAGAAGCCGCAAATATCTTCACAAAAAAAACCGAACTGGAAGACCAGCTAATAACCCTATACGCAGCCCTAGACTAAATCTAAAAATGACTACCCAATTAACATTTTCGGTGTTTCGTAGGGGCGGATAATATCTGCGAAAGCAAAAAATAAAATTTAAAGTTTGTCCACTTTTCAAAGTGGCGGGGGGCTGGGGGCTGG
>WRKH01000242.1 GCA_009778175.1 Turicibacter sp. | reverse complement strand
TTCCAAGCGGTACGGTGCGGATTTGGATTCCGAGAAACGGCTTATCAAGATTGGCATGGCTTTTTGTGGGAAACAGTGTAGGGTGGTTTGTGAGTAGGGGTTACTTGAAATTTATCGTTACAATCGTGCCTTCGCCTGGCTTGCTTTTCAGAGAAATGCTCCAATCGTACAAGCTACAAATATGCTTAACAATCGCAAGCCCAAGCCCTGTGCCGCCGCCGCTTGCCGAACGGCTCTTCTCAACTCGGTAAAACCGCTCAAATATGCGTACCTGCTCCTTGGGCGGAATACCGATTCCATTGTCCGAGATTATCAAAATAGGACTTTTGTGTGTCTGTATGACCGCCGAAATCCTGCCATTTGGGCGGTTGTACCGTGCGGCGTTTTCTATCAAATTCTTGACCAACTCGTAAATATGGGCTGACTCGGACGTTATTATCACATCGCCTGTCAACGCAAACGTCAGAGATTTTTCCTCGAAAGTGGCAGAAAGCGTTTCGCAAACCTCGTTGACAATCTTGGCAAGCGAGATTTTTGCTGGTTTTGTCGTCTTCGTACTCTCCAATTCCGAGAGTTTTAGCATATTGGCGATTAGGGACATCATGCGGTCGGATTCACGTGATATTGCGGCTATATGCTTGTCCAACTGGGCATCTCGGTTTCCGATAGCGGTCAATTCGTTGAACACTTTTATTGCGGTTAGCGGCGTTTTTAGCTCATGCGAGGCGTTGGCGAAAAACTCTTCTCGGCGTTTAGCATTTTCTCGGCTCTCGGTAACGTCCAAGAGGGCGACCATCGCCTGTTTCGTGTCCAACAGCCGCTTTACCGTGGTTAGGTAAATCCTGCCGTTTAGCGTGGATTCAAACACGCTGTCTTTCGAGTGATTTAGACATTCTTCCAACGCAACTGTTAAATATTTGTCCGAGATTAGATGTTGTAATTCTCTGCCGCAAATTTGGGAAGATGTGTCAAAAATGCGTGTGGCGGCGGCGTTTACAAGCGATACCGCAAAATTCTCGTCCACCACAAACAGTCCGTCTCCGATATTATCGCAAATGTACGCCAGTTTATTTTTCTCGTCTCGCAATGCGTCAAAACTGCCCTGCAAAATGACCGCAACTTCGTCAATTTTTTTGGTTATCAACCCAATCTCGGAATAAATAAAACTATTTTGCGTGGGCGAAGACGTGTATTTTCCCTGTGAAAGCAGTCTCAATTTCTCCGTGGCAGAGAAAATCGGTGCTGTCGTCTGCGCCGCCACTCTATGTGCCAAAAACAGGCAAATTACCGCAATCCCCAGCAAAATAATTATCGACATCGGCAAAATCTGTCTCAAATACGTTTCAATCTGTGCGACAGGCACGGCGGTGCGGATAAACACGTAACTTTCGCCGCTCGGAACTTTCAGAGCATAATAGATGAAATTCGCCCCAAAAGTGTCCGAGAAACGCACATTTGCCGTTGGTCTATCCTGGGCGGCGGCTTGGATTTCTGGCCTATTCAGCCGATTTTCAGCCGCATTTGTGTTATGATAAGAATCCGCCAAAATAAGACCGTCCGAGGAAATTATTGTAAAGCGAGTGCCGCCCTCGGTGGCGGCGAAAACCTCCACAGCCGCCACAAGGCTATCTTGCGAAATATATTGGAACAATTCCGCAAAAATCTCGGCTTGCTCAATTATCGTATCCTTGGCGATATTCATGTTATTCTCGTGCGTTATGTACAGCGACACGAAGAAAAGCCCCAAAAGACCGCTAAAAACGATGGCTGTCATCGACAGAAATAATTGTTTTTTTATAATAGCATATACCCCACTCCTCGGACGGTTTTTATCTCGGCGTTGCTCCCTGCATCGCCCAATTTACGCCGTAATTTCTTGATGTGAATGTCAAGTGTCCGAGTTTCTCCCATAAAATCCTCGCCCCAAACCGCTGCAAAAATCTCTTCTCGCCCTTGCACTTTTTCCGAGTTTTCGCACAGCATTTTCAGCAGATTAAACTCTTTAAGCGTGGTTTGAATCGCCTTACCATCGACGCTAATTTGGTATTTTTCTTCGTCCACCAAAATATTTTTATACGCCAATTTCTCGCCATTTTCAAATTTTCTCAGATTCGCCTTTATCCGAGCGATGACTTCCAGCACGCCGAACGGTTTAGTAATATAGTCGTCCGCGCCCATATTCAGCCCTTTCACCTTACTAATTTCGTCCCCTTTCGCCGACACAAGGATCACAGGGATCCCACGAGTAGTTTTCCGAGATTTCAGCCGTTCCAAGATAGCGAATCCATCGTCCCCAGGCAGCATAATATCCAACAAAACGAGCGCCGCCCGTTCCTCTTCAAGCCCCAAAAAAAGCCCCTCTCCGCCCTCAAAGCACCGACAATCAAACTCGCCCTCCAACATATACTCATAGGCCTCTCTCAAAGCCGCATCGTCCTCAACCACAAACACCATTTTCTTCACGCCAAACCTCCAAAACCTTAAAACCGCAGGGGCTCTGCCCCCGCACCCCCGCAAGGAGCATCTCGACAGTTCACTGGACTGTCTCGTCCCTTGACCCGCTCTTTTTGATATTTTCATTAATAACGCATTTTTGCAATTTTTGCAAATTTTTTGTGGATTTTTTTCAACCGCATAAAAACGCCATTTTCTCCAAATTCGCCTATTTTCCCCCAATAAAAATGTGCAGTCCAGGGCGCGCCCTGGCGGGGTGTGGGGCAGCGCCCCACGGTTTTAATACTGCGTCAACCTCTTCGCCACGAACGCCGACAAAGCGTTAATCGCAAAGACCACAACCAGCAGAATCACGGCGGTTGCGTAAGCCTCGCCCACATTATGCCCCTCGCCTGACAACGCCCACATATGCACCGACAGCGTTCGTGCCGATTGCATGGGATTTTGGGGGATTTGCGGAATCGTGCCGGCTGTGAAAATGAGCGCCGCCGATTCTCCAATAATTCTGCCGATTGCTAGGATTATCCCTGCGAAAATCCCTGGCATGGCGGACGGCAACACAATTCTGAAAATTGTCCGAAGTTTTCCTGCACCGAGGGCGAACGAACCCTCTCGGTAGCCGTCTGGGACGGATTTTAACGCCTCTTCCGTGGTGCGGATTATCAGCGGCAAAACCATGATTGACAACGTCGCCGCGCCCGCCAGCACCGAGAATCCGAACCCCAAAAATTCTACGAAAAACAACATTCCGAACAGGCCGTACACAATGGACGGAATCCCTGCCAAAAATTCAGTCGTGGAGCGGATTAGAGCCACTAGGCGGCTGCCTTTTTTCGTGTATTCCACCAAGTAAATTCCTGTGAAAATTCCGAGCGGCACGGCGAACGACATTGCCAATAGCACAATTATTAGCGTTGAAACGAGTGCAGGGAACATCGAAACATTGTCGGCGGTGTGCTGAATGGCGAACAGGGATGGTCGCAGATGCGGTATTCCGTTCGCCAAAATATAGACGATTATCAGAAAAAGCACCAACATTGTAATTACTGCCGAGATTTTCGTCAGAGAAAACAATAACATATCTATGAATTTTGTCAACCTCATTTTTCTCTCCTTTCTCGCCTCCGCACAAGCCTTGTAAATACGATATTTACGAGCAATATAAAGGCGAACAGCACTACGGCGGTGGCGATTAACGCCTCTCGGTGCAACTCGGCGGCATAGCCCATTTCTAGGACAATGTTGGACGTGAGCGTCCTCGCCCCTCGAAACAGGCTCGTTGGGATAACCGCTTGGTTGCCAGCCACCATGACGACCGCCATCGTTTCGCCCACCGCCCTGCCGATTCCCAGGATTACCGATGCCATTATGCCCGATTTTGCGGCTGGCACGACCACGAAGAATAGGCTCCTCGTTTGGCTCGCGCCGAGTGCAAGCGAACCCTCGTAATACTCGACTGGAACGGCTCTAATCGCACTTTCCGAGATACTGATTACCGTCGGCAGAATCATAATGCCGAGCAGCAGAGATGCCGCCAAAATGGACGCTCCTGTGCCGCCGCCTGTCAATATCTGTGAAATATCTCGGACGATTGGCACGATTAGTCTCATTCCGAAAAATCCATATACCACGGACGGAATCCCTGCAAGCAAGTTGACAACGGGTTTTAGCAGGGCGTACATATTCGGCGGACAGAGATGTGCCAGATATACTGCCGTAAAAATGCCTATCGGAACGCCGATTACAATCGCCCCCACCGTGATGTACACGCTGCCGAGAATCATCGGCAAAATGCCAAAGGACGGCGGCGTATTCATAGGAGTCCAGTTTTCTCCGAACAGGAAATTTGCCGCTCCAATCTCGGAAATTGCTGGCAAACATCCCACGAACAGGAACATCATTATTAGTAGGATTGCGACCACCGAGCACATCGCACTTCCGAGAAAAATCCTTGACATTGCCATTTCTCGGAAATATTGAAAATTTCGCATTTTTCCCCTCCGTTTCTTGGATTCGCATTTCTTTCCGTAGGGGCGGATATTATCCGCCCGTGCTGCTTACAATTGGCTAATATTCGCCGTTTTTGTGGATTGCGGGCGGATTCTATCAGCCCCTACGTTAGAAAATTTTCGCCCATTTTCAATGGGATTTCCCGACATTTTCCTATTCTAGGAAATGCCCCCAGCGGTCAATTTCTCCGATAAAAATCCGCCGCACTTCGTCCTGCGTGAGATTTTCCAACGGATTATCGTTGTTGACAATGACGACAAGTCCGTCATTTGCGATATGTACGCTGTTTACCTGCTCCGCCTCGGTTTCTCGGAGCGGCCGAGATGTCATGCCGATGTCCGCCGTGCCGTTGATTGCGGCGGTTATGCCCGCACTGCTGCCGCTTATCTGCATTTGCACCGTGATGTTGGCGTTGACAGCTTGAAACGCCTCAATCAGCCGTTCCATCAGCGGTGCGACCGAGGTCGAGCCGACCACGACCACCGTTCCGCTTTCGCCGCTCGCCGTGTAGCTCGGCGGATTCGGATAAACCGTGATATATCCACGTTCTGCGGCGATATTTTGCCCCTCTGCCGACAGAATGAAGTCGATAAATTCTGCCGCCGCCGCCGACAGGTCATCCTGCACGGCAAGTTCAAATGTGCGGAACAGCGGATACGAGCCGTTTAACACGTTTTCAGTCGTCGCCGCAACGCCGTCAATGTTCACGGTGCGTACGTCGTTGTTCAGCGTGCCGAGCGAGATGTAGCTGATGGCGTGTTGATTGCCTGAAACCGCCGTGATTACCATGTTCGTGCCGTTCGCAATCTCCGCCTGCGGCGCTGTGAGGTCGCGCGTGCCGTCCGCATCCGTTACCTCGATGCCCAGCATTTCCACGAACGCGCCCCTCGTGCCGCTCCCCTCTTCGCGCGAGATTATGTTGATTTCTCGGTCTGCCGCGAAGTCGCCGCCACACGCCGCAAATACCGCTAACGCCGTGGCAATTAGTAATTTTTTCATTGATTTCTCTCCTTTTTTTGTCTTTTTTGCCGCCCTCGTTCGAGCGTAATTATATTTTAACAGGGGATTTGCGGGGTAGAAATCATAGTTTTGTATGGGGAATGTAAAGTTTTTGTAAAGTTGGGGGAGTGGCTGTTTTGTGGGGATTTTCGGCGTGTCGAAAAAATTTGCGAAAAAAATTGCAAATTCCTCAAACCTGTGTTATACTTATTAAAAATGAGCCGAAGATATGAATTTTTCACAAAGCACTTTTCGGCGGCTTGCTACAAAATCGCAAGCCGAAAGGAGAACCCATGGCAACTTTAACACACAGCAAGCAAGCAATCCAAAACCTAGCCGAAACCTTGCAGGAATCGCAACTTGTGGAGGTTTATAGGTTTATGCAATTTGTAAAAAATCGTGATGCCGAACAGTTGGGGCAAGATTTGCAAGCAGCTGGCGAATCTAGCACGGATTTTTGGTATAACGAGGTTGATGATGAGGTTTGGAACGATGTATAAACAGGGCGATATTTTGCTGATTCCGTTGCCGTTCACAGACCTATCTTCTCAAAAACGGCGACCTGTGCTTGTGGTGTCCAAAAATCCGTATAACGACGTAGCTGACGATATTGTTGTTATGGCGATAACGTCTATTGCCGATAACAAGCCCTATTCTGTGCCGTTGACAAATGTCGATATGGCGAATGGCGTGTCAAAAGTGCCGTCAAACATCCGTGTTGACAAAATATATACTCTTTCGCAAGGGATAGTGGTTAAATATTTTGGCAGCGTGAAGTTGGATGTTTTGGAAATGGCTAAAAGTAGGCTGTTGGAGTTAATTGATGTGTAAAACAATTTTGCCGACTGCGGACAAGTCAGCTTTGCCGCCCACGAAATAGCGGCGTTTTCGACACGCCAAAAAATGTAATATTCCTGTAATTGACAACAGCCGCCGCCGCTGATATACTATAATTAAAGATACCAACAGCAACTCAAACGACCAAATTCTATGGGTGAATAACGGTATCTTGCCAAAGACATCAACAGCAACTAAAATTCCACATGGATCACTTAACCGTCTGACGGCGTGATAAGGTAAAATGATGTCTTGTGTAAAACCAGCGAAAAGACACGAACAGCAAATAATCCATATCCTAATGGTACTGTGTCTTGTGAATTTGGAGGGCAAAAATGACATTTTTAGAAAACTTGAAAAACGAGGCAAACTACACACGCACGGAGAACGCCGCCCTGACCTACCTGTCGTCGGGCAGCCACTGCTTGGACTTGTTCGCCGTGATTGGGGCTTTGCGTAGCCGCCACGAAGACGAGATTTTAACCCTCTTTGACCGTGCGTGGGCTGAAAATGCGGACGGTACGCTTAAAATGCTCTTTTACGCACGTGATATACGGGGCGGACTGGGCGAACGCCGTGTTTTCCGTATTCTGCTCCGTCAGCTTGCAAAGAATAATCCCGCAAGCCTTGTGAAAAATCTGTGGGCAATCCCCGAATTTGGGCGGTTTGACGACCTGCTGACTCTGCTTGACACGAATGTCGCGGCGGAGGTTTTGGTGTTGATAAAAGGGCAGTTTGACGAGGATATGTCGAATTTGCACAAAGGCGAAAATATCTCGCTGTTGGGGAAATGGCTGCCGTCCATAAACACCTCCAATGCCGAAACCGTGCGACTGGGCAAATTGGTGGCGAAATCTTTAAAATTGTCCGCCGCCGACTACCGCAAGGCGTTGTCGAAATTGCGGGCGAAAATCGCCATTATCGAGAACTTTCTGCGAGAAAAGGATTACAGTTTCGACTACTCGAAACAGCCGTCCAAGGCTATGTTCAAGTATCGTGCGGCGTTTTTGCGGAATGACGAGGAGCGTTATAAGGCGTTTTTGGCGGCTGTGGAAAAGGGCGAAGTTAAGCTGAATACAGGCACTTTGTACCCTTATGAAATCGTCCGAGAAATCTTGAATGATTGGGTGGGCGATTACCAATTTTTAACCAAATATCTGACCGCCGACGAACGCAAAAACCTTGACGTTACGTGGCGGAATTTGCCGAATTTCACGAGCGGCGAAAACGCAATCGTCGTGGTGGACGGCTCGGGATCGATGTATGACAGGGGCAATCCACGTCCTGCCGATGTTGCCCTGTCGCTTGGGATTTATTTTGCGGAGCGGAATGTTGGTGCTTTCAAGGATTGTTTTATAACTTTCTCGGCAAATCCACGGCTTGTGTCGCTAAAAGGGGCGGATATTTACGAAAAAGTGAAATTTGCCCACTCGTTTCAAGAGTACGGAAACACCAATATTCAGCGAGTTTTCGAGTTGATTTTGGAGACGGCGAAAAAGCATAACACGCCGCAATCCGAGTTGCCCGCCACGATTTACATTATCTCGGATATGGAATTTGACGGCTGTGCGTACGATGCGGACATCACTAATTTCGAGTACGCCAAGCGGATATTTGAGGAAAATGGCTATACATTGCCGCAGTTGGTATTTTGGAATGTGCAGAGCCGCAACAATCAGCAGCCTGTGCAAATGCACGAAACTGGGACGATTTTGGTGTCTGGGGCGAGTCCGAGAATTTTTGCGATGTTGGAAAGCCGAGATTTTTCGCCGCTGTCGTTTATGTTGGAGGTGCTTGGGGCGGAGCGATATAGTAGGATTTTGCCGTAAAAACGGCATTTGGAAGAGTAGCTCAGTTGATAGAGCAGGTGCTATTTAAGGAATTTTGACAAAAATTCGTACAGCAATTTTTACTCGCCAGGTCGTGGGTTCGATTCCTACCTCTTCCATGGTTGAATTGTAGGGTTTAGGAGGTTTTTATGAGGGTAAAATTTCACGATTTATACACGATTCATCACAAAAAATGGGTAATTGTGTGTGATATGGACTGGAAAGATGGGCGGTTCAACACCTGCATAGTTCACGGCGTGTATGATACCGAGGCAGAGGGACTTGACGTGTTAGAGCCACTCTTGCGTGAAAGAAATGCGGGATTGTTCAAAATGGTAACGGAGGAGGATGAGGGAATTGGATTTATTTTTGTCATGGCAAGTTAAGTCAAGAACAACCATTCTGCGAACCGCCGCAGGACTGATATTTTAGCAATATTAGACTTGTCCTAATACTGCATTACGCAGTACAACCTCTACAAAAAATTGATTTTTTGTATGGAAATCCAATAAAAATGTGCGGGTCAAGGGGCACGCTCCTTGCGGGGTGTGGGGCAGAGCCCCACGGTTTTGGTTGTCAAATATGTCAAAACGCCGCCAAACCGCCACGAAAATGACATAAAAAAGCCCATAAAAAAACATATTTTCGCCACATTTCTCTGCTACAATGTTCTTATGAGTTGATAGAAATCAGCCAAAAAAGGAGGAAAATATGAAAAAAGCGATTATCGCCATGGGAATGGCGGCGGCGGTGGCTTTTGCACCAGTCGCAACGGTGGCAACACAGGCGGCGGAATTTCCCAGTTTTAGCAGCTGGGAAGAGATGAGAGAATGGAGATTTAGCAATGCTCGTTGGGGCATGGGCAATTTCGCCAACTGGGAAGAAATGCAGGACTGGATGCTCCAAAACGGCGGCATTTGCTGGCGGCTTTCCGAGGACGGAGATTGGCTGACTTACGAGGGCGGTTGGTCGAATTGGGAAGAGATGCGAGATTGGATGCTCCAAAATGGCATGGGCTGGGGAATGTCTAACTTTTCCAGCTGGGAAGAAATGCAGGATTGGATGCTCCAAAACGGCGGACTTTGCTGGCGGTTTACCGAGGACGGCACATTTGACAATACGTGGCGAGGCGGTTTCGGCAGGGGCATGAGGGGCGGCTTTATCCGCTAGAATTTGGGGGGCTTAATTGCCCCTCATTTTTTTGACAAAAGTCTTGCATTGTGGTATATTGTATTTATGAGTGAGCGGCTGACGATGGTCGCACGGAGGAGGAGATATTATGTCAAATTTTACTGTTATACATGGACGAAGAGCCGCGCGCCGAGTTTGATAGGCTGTGCGAGGATTTGGGGCTGACCGCCGCCGTTGTAACGGGCATTTTCATAGATAAGGCGTTGCGGGCACAGGCGTTGCCATTTGGGGCGGAGGACGAGGACGTACAGGAATGTCAGGCTAAGATGGAATTTTTCCGCAAGTCCGATATTCCGCAGGAGGAGCGTGTTTTGACGGAGGAGGACAAGGCGGCGTTGGAGAGATTTGGCGATGCCATGAAATCAATGCAGGAAAAATCCGTATTAAACGGCAATTCCAAGATGACAATGGATGAAATAGACGCTATAATAGCGGATTGTCGGCGTGAAAGACGTGAAAAAGAGGCGTTGGCAAAAGCCAAAAATCACTTACAAAAACAGCCGACATTGCAAGTGATTTCAAGTGCAATTTTAGAAGAGGTAGAGGTGTAGATGACCGTGCCAACGGAATTTTTGAAATATTTAGAATAGGAGAAAATCATGGATATTACCATCTATTTGGAGGACGGCCAGCGTGAAGAATTTGACAAGCTATGTGAGGAATTTGGAATCAACGCCTCGCAGGCGGCGAATATCTTTGTGAATAGGGCGATTGCGGCGAAGACGTTGCCGTTTGGGTACGATGACGAGGACGTGCGTTGGAAAAGAGGGCGGTTTGAGTATGACAAAAAAACAGTCGTTCCACGCAAAAAACGCATTTTGACGGAGGAGGACAAGGCATCGTTGGAAAGATTTGGTGCTGCCATGAAATCCATGCAGGAAAAATCCGTATTAAACGGCAATTCTAAGATGACCATGGACGAAATAAACGCTATAATAGCGGATTGTCGGCGTGAAATGCGTGAAAAAGAGGCTTTGATGGCGATGATTAAACCGAAGATAGAGGCTTTGCAAGCACAATCAACATTACAGGAGATTTCAAGCCCAATTTTAGAAGAGGTGGGGGCGTAAATGACCGTGCCAAAAGGAAAGAAAAATAGGGTTGTTGTGGATACGAACGTGATTGTGTCTGCATTTATATCCCCAAACGGCAAACCTGCTAAAATTTTGCATATGGTAAAAAATTCACAATTACAAATTTGCTATAATGCCAAAATTTGGACGGAATACACGGAAGTCTTGACACGCCCACACTTCGAATTTGTAAATGAAGAGCGTCAGGAATTTTTTGAGCATTTGGAACGGCTTGGGCTGTTTTGCCAGCCGCTCGCAAGCACCTTTCCCATGCCAGACGAGACAGACCGCCCATTTTACGATGTTGCGAAACATTGCAACGCCACGCTAATAACAGGCAACGCAAAGCATTATCCAAGCGAGCCATTTATCTACTCGC
>WRKH01000241.1 GCA_009778175.1 Turicibacter sp. | reverse complement strand
GGGCTGGCCCCCAGCGGGGTGTGGGGCAGAGCCCCACGGTTTTAAACGAGAGTTTGTACCCATTTTTTTGATAGAATGCGCCAAAATGCTATTATGGACTTTATAACCTCGTCCGACATGGCTAAGAGGAAAACTAAGTATACTGGTAGACCCATTCTAGCCCCTAAAAATGCCAAAGGAACGCCGATTGCGTATACAGTTATCATCTCCACGCAAAAACACCACCTCGTGTCCCCGCCGCTCCGTAAAATGCCCACAATCATTATAAAATTGCACGTCCGAAACACTATCATTGCGGCGGAAATCATCATCGTGTAGATTATAGTCTGCTCCACCTGTGGCGAAAAATTATAAAAACCTGCCAAAATAGGCGAAAATACCACAAATAACCCGCCCATGATAAGGCTAATCGCTACGCCGCAAATAATGCACCAATGAGCGTATTTTATAGCCAATTTCGGTTTGCGTTCGCCGAGCGTGTTCGATACTATTATCCCAGCCGAAATCGCCAAACTGTTCCCGAAAACCTGAAAAAGATTTGTCATTGCCATAGAAATCTGCACCGCCCCCTGTGCCTCCGTGCCGACAATCCCGTATGCCACATTGTATAAACTCACGCCGACAGCCCAAGTTACCTCGTTAAATATGATGAAAACGCCGACTTTCAAGAATTTCCGCAGAAATAGCAGGTCAAAATCAAAATACTGCCGAATCGAAGCCTTAACCTCCAATTTATATCGCCGAATAAAAAATTCCTGTGCCGCAAGCTCCACCGCACGAGAGATTACCGTCCCCATCGCCACGCCCGTAATCCCCAATTCTAGCACAAAAATAGCAAAAAAATTTAACACAACATTTGTGGATAAGGCGATAGCCGTGGTAATCATCGGGAATTTTGTAAGACGCATACTCCGAAGAGCAGCGTTGCGGGTAAATGTTATAGCCATGATAAAATAGCTGACGGCGACGATTCGCAAAAAGCTAGCACTCATCTCAATGACTTCCAAGTCCTGCGAGTAGATTGAAATAATCTGTCTAGGGAAAAAGAAGGCAGCCCCAAAGAACAAGAGTGCCGTGAGACCCGCCCCCATAAAGCCAATTCCCATAATTTTATGGATACTCCCAATATCGCCCTTACCGAAGAATTGCCCGCTAAACACCCCTGATGCACTAATTATACCAAAAATCATCAAGATATACAAAAAGGTAATCTGATTTGCCAACCCGACTGCTGCTACTTGCGAAACCCCCAATGCTCGCCCAATCATCAGCGTATCTACCATATTGACACTGGCATTTAGCACCTCTTGCAGGGCAATGGGAGGTGCTATTGAAAAGAGCAGCTGCCCAAATTTCTTCTGCGTTTCTGTTAGTTTTATCAAGGTTTTAGCCCTCCATCGCTATTTTTGTATTATAGCAGACTTTTGGACTAGGTGCAAGAAAGGGTGCGAAATGCTACCGCTTGCATTTTTCCTGGACTCGAGGGCGGTTTTGGCAATTTTTTAAAAAAGTATTAAAAAAGTGTTAAAAAATGTTGACAACTTAAAAAGTTTCATGTACAATAAAATTCAGTAGCAAGGGTGGCGAAACGGTGGCAAGAGTGGCAAGGGTGGCAAGATTATATTAAGGGGTGCAACAAAATATGGACACTAGGTGTGGGGCAAGGTCTGCGGTTTTTGAGACAAATTTATTATATGGAGGGAATTTTATTTTGAAATTATTAGTTGTGGTGTTGGCGTTTATGAGTATGTTATTTGTCAATGTACGTGCTGAAGAAACAGGAGAGATAGAAAGATTTTTCGGCATAATAAATGCTAATAGTGTGAATATAAGGCAAACGCCTGATGTGGATAGCGATGATAACATTATTTTTCAAGCCAATAGAGGGCAATCCTTGGAAATTTTGGATTTTGCAGGGGATTTCTTTTCGATTAATATAGGTGTTTTTGAAAATGTTTTTGTCTTTAGGGAATTTGTTGACATAATATTGGACACAATAGACGAAGAACCTCAAGGCAGTAGCGTTTATGGCGTTGAATGGGTAAGCTGGTGGTATGCTCGAAACCACATAATAAGGACACGAGTGCCGCTATTGATTACCGATGTTGGAACGGGTATTACCTTTTGGATGGAGAGTTTTTCAAACGGCAGTCATGCCGATGTTGTAACGCTGACCCGAGATGATACCGAGGCACTACGCAGAGCCTTTGGTGGTCGTTGGACCTGGGATACTCGTGCTATTTTGGTTACGGTAGATGGAAGAACCTTTATTGCTTCTATAAGCGGTATGCCTCATGGCGGCAATGGCGGAAATTACGTGAATGGTGTAAACGGTCAGTTTTGTATACATTTTCCAGAGAGCAGGACACATAATGGGAACAGACGACATGAGCGAGATCATCAAAATAGCATTTTAGAGGCGTTTAATAGCTTTAGGTAGTCGAAGCTATAGGTCGTGTTAAAATCGTGGGGACTTTGGCGGAGGTTGCACAATTTGTTGCAACCTCCGCCGTGCAAGTTGATTTCGTCTAACTTGCCGCTTTCCAGTATTTGTATCGGGAAAACATCATAAATACAAGCCGCTTTCCGCTTTTCGAACTGCCAACCGCCGCTCTGTATTGTTTGTTGGCTCACTTATCATCATGATGTCCCTTGCAGGAGATTATTTCCAAATTTCCGTACTCGTCCATATCGTATTCTAGGCGGTTAAATTTATCAATTTCACGAGTATAGCCTCTTTTGTGCTTTAATTTTTCGGGATGCCCCAAGCCTTTCAATAGCCCTTCTCGCTCTATGTTTTTGATTAAATCGGCTATTTTATTGAATTTTTTCCTGTCTGTGTTACCCCATTTTACATATTCTTCAAAAGCCTCGAGGGTAAACGTGGTTTTCATCTTACTCATGCCTTATTACCCCATGTGGCACGTGATTCTTCACGTCGAGTTTCCAAAAAATTCATGAGTTCGTTCGTTTCCATGCTGTCAAAACTCTCAATTTCTTCCATTGTGAATGAAATTGTTTTCCCCTCACGTAATTGCTGCTCCGACCTGGCAATCTTGGCTAAAAACTCCGTTTTTTCCTTTTCTCTATCGTAAAACGGCACACCTGTTTCCCTATCCACTGGAATATTTAATATTACTTGCTGGCTCATAATTTCCTCCTGTGAGTTGCTTTTTATCGCGGAATTATCGGCGTACCCAGTCGTCTAGGCGACCAGTGGATTATGTCAGCAATATTGTTACTTATTGTTCAGTTAATTTTACAACTTACAACCCAACAGCATTTACACCGTAAATTGCTTGTTCATTCGTAAAATTGTCAAAAATCAACTGGTCGATTAAACCTTGCCGTGAAAACGGCATAAGGTCTAAATATCTTCGAGCAGACTGAGCAGCTTGCTCACTCCAATTAGCATTTATACTATCTACACCGTGTGTTGCTTCTTCCACTGTAAAGTTCTCAAAAACTAGTTGGTTAATTAAACCTTGTCGTGAGAATGACATATTGTCCAAATGTCTTTGGGAGTGTCGAATAGCTTGTTCATTCCAATTAGCATTTATACTGTCTACACCGTGCACTGAATCTTCAAACGTAAAATTGTCAAAAATCAGTTGGTCAATTAAACCTTGTCGAGAAAATGACATTACCTCTAAATACCTTTGTGCAGCCAATCTAGCGTTTGTTTGTCCAGCGGTTTCTGTTGTGGGATTAGCCGAGGGTTGTTCTGGTTGTGGTGCGGGAACAGTGGCGGTGGGAGGTTGTTGCACAACCTGATTACGCACCCAATCCGCAGGACGACCCCAAATAAACGCATCGTCAATATGGTCAACTGGCGACCAATCTGTTATATTCCCAGCCAGTTCCACAAGTCTCAAATTAGGCAAATTCGCAAGAGGGCTTATGTCCGTTATTCCGCTACTGCTTAAATACAAATCGTTCAAGTTAGTAAGCCCAGTAAGCGGCGTTAAATTTGAAACATTGGTCTCAAATAAATCTAAAATCGTCAAGTTTGTAAGCCCTGCAAGCGGTGCTATATCAAAAATCGGATTGCTGTTCAAGCCCAACCTTGTCAAATTCGTAAGCCCACTAAGTGCTGTTATTTCGCTAATTGGATTAAACGATAACTGCAAATTCCTTAAATTAGTTAATCCTGCAAGCGGAGATATGTCGGTAATGTTGTTATCCGATAAATCTAGTTCTGTCAAATTTGTCATATATCTTAATTGTTCAATGTCTGAAATATTGCGGAAAGGGAGTGAAAGTTGAGTTTCCGACGTACTTATCTGCTCCCCACCAATCGTGATAAATTGGGGAATATTCCCTGCGGTAGCTGGCAGCGGCGTAGGCAACGGCGAAACAGGCGGAGCAAACGCTATCGGCGGCGGCGTGGCTTGTGCCAACGGCGGCAAAGTCGGCAAAACAGGCACAGCCGCAACCGCATTTTCACCACCCCCACCTCTCGCCACCATAACCGCAGGATTCGACAAGAACCCACCAAACATCCACCCCTCGCCACGGTACGTATCCACACGCACCCAACCACGCTCATAATCAAGCACCGTAACCACATCTCCCCTGCGGAAGAACGCAAACGCCGCAAAATTATTCCCTGCTCCTCGGCGGACGTTCACGGAATTGGCAAAATCCACCGTCGCCACGCTCCCTATCGGAAACATCTCCGCAGTCAACAAATGCGGCGGCGTTCTCCCCTCGGCTGGGGCGGCGGCGAAAGTGGCGGAATTCCTGGACAAAAACGCCGCCGAAATCCAGCCCTGCCCACGGTCGGTGTCAATCCGCACCCACGCACGGCTGTATTCCAGCACAGTAACCTGCGTTCCCCTCGAAAGGAACGTAAAAGCGGCGTGTTCCAAGCCTGGCCCACGGCGGACGTTCAAAAAATGGCAATAATCAATCGTCTGCACCGAGCCGACTGGGAAATTTTCGGCACGCAACTGCGACAGCAAGGTCGGCGACCCAACATTGGCGAAAGTCGGCACAGCCACGGTTGCTGTTATCAGCACGCTAAATGCGACAAACGCCACCCAAAATTTCCGTGTGAAAAACATTTTTGTCATTTTCGATTTCATAATAATCTCCTTTATGATATGATATTTTCGCAATTTCCGCTGTACGCAAATTGACATACTCCCCATAGCTAAAGCAAGGGGATTCAAGAATACAAGCGATACTAGCTGACTAACGCCAGTCTAACGGTATCTCTTCCCAAAGTAGATGCCCCTACTTGTAGAATATTTTTTGCGGCGTTGAAGTCTCTATCGTGTTCCACGCCACAAGCAGGACAAACCCAAGACCGTTGACTTAACGGCAATTCTTCAAGTCTATGGTCGCAGTTAGAGCAAGTCTTGCTAGACGGATAGAACCGAGGTATTTCGACAACCGTAGTACCGATTTTGGCGGCTTGATATTTAAGGATTTGCACGAATTTACTATGTGATAGGTCGGATATTTTCTTACCCCATAGCCTTTGCATAGCTTTGATATTTAAATCCTCAATGAAAATAAAGGCGTATTCGCCGCACAGATGATTCGCTAACTTAAAATGGAAATCCTTACGCAAATTAGCTATACGTTCGTGGGCTTTCGCCAACTTTAATCGTGCTTTTTTGCGGTTGTTTGAGCCTTTCTTCTTGCGAGATAGTTCTCGGTTTAACTTGGCTATGAGGTTAGAATTTTGTTTGAAGAACAACGGCGAGGTTATATCACACCTATCGCTTGCAGCGAGGAAATTTTTAAGCCCAAAATCAAAGCCGACCATTTTACCAGTTCGTGCTAAGACCTCGGAGGGCATATCCTGCTTGCATACGATGAATATGTGTATAGAGCCTGTGGTGGAGCGTTTTACGGTTATAGTTTTGACTTTGCCGTCAATCTCACGAGATTTGGAAAACTTGTATTTTACGCCTTTGATTTCGATGATATTACCGTACAGCTTGTATCCAGTTTGCTTTAGCGTGAATGATTTATACTTCACTAGCTTTCTGAAATTTGGCGGACTAGTGCGTACTTTGCGTTTGAGGTTGCGAAAAAATAGATTATAACCACGGTCAATGCGTTCTACTATATCTTGAATAGCTTGTGAATTTAAGGCTTTCCAAGACGAGAACTTCGTAGTCTTCTTCAGCTTGGTTATGTGCTTTTTCAAGGTGTTTGTGGACAGGTGCTTGCCAAACATCTTATAATATCGTTTATGTAGGGCGATACAGTGGTTGTATATGCGACCTGCCAAATATATGTCATCATGTAAGTGGCGATTACGCCTGGAACGGTATAGCTTAAAGCAATAGGCTTTTAACAAGTTATTTCCTCCTCCCTGAAGTTTGTTGATTTTCAATATATTGCTTGATTATTTCAAGTGGTGCACCACCTACAGTTGAAACAAAATAGCTGTTAGTCCAAAGAGTAGGACGGCGAGGTTGATAATACCCCACGACTCACTTACATTATGACACAAATTTTTTATCCTGTCAAATTTATTTTCAAAAAAATTTTATTTGCATTTTCGCATAAAAAATGATATGATTATTTTCGTGATTAAAAATTGAAAATGGAGATTTTATGGAAAATATGGAAAATTATAGATTTGATTTTGACCTAGCAATGAATCGTGAGCCAGAGAGCGGATTCCTGGCGTTTGGGGCGGACGGCGTGATTGCCGTGAACCGCCCTGGCGAGGCACCGTTTTCCGTGGCGGTCGGCGACCTCGAAGAGGCTCTCGTCAAGGCTGGCGTGGGATGCGGTCTGCTGTACGTCAAGCGGAAAGGTGCGGTGGACTTGATTCTGTGCCGTTTTACCATGGCTTGCCTCAAAAAAGCGGGCGATTTCTGCAAAGTCGTGAATTATTGTATTCAAACTGGGACGGCGTTTTTGCCCAAAGATGTCGAGGTCGAAGTGTGCGAAAAATGCGGAAAACCGCTGATGGAAGAGGTCAAAGTCTGCCTGTTCTGCTACGATAAATTCAGCGTCCTCGCGCGCGCGGGCTCGTACTTGAAACCCTATAAAAACGTCGTTTTTGTGGCGCTGTTCCTCTTTTTTGTGAACGCACTCTTCTTTCTAAGTGCGCCGCTGGTTAATCGGTTTCTGATTGACGATTTCCTGCGGCCGCAAGTCGGCACACCCTCGCAGATTATTTGGATTGCGGCGGCGATGTTTTTGTTACGCCTAATAGGAGAGACCGTTTTTATCATTTCCGCCAGAATGTACAACGAGGCGACCATCAAATACTGCAACGATATGCGTGTTATGGCGTATGACAAGCTGCAAACGCAGTCAATGTCGGCTTTCTCGAAACGCACGCCTGGCGATTTGATACGGCGGATTATGGACGATACGGCACGAATTCGGGAGTTTATCACGGATATGGGGCGTTGGTGCGTCAGTTTGGTCATTGAAACGGTCATTGTCTTGACCATTCTAATGATTACGGACTGGCAGTTGACTTTGCTCGTCTTTTTGCCTGTGCCGTTCGTGGCGATTTTTATGTCTCGATTTTGGACGTTTATCCGTGCACGATATGAGCGGCAATGGCGGAAACATTCACGTTGCCAGTCGATTTTGCACGACATTATAAAGGGGATTCGGACGGTCAAATCGTTCGGCAACGAGGAGCTGGAAATCCGCAAATATGCGAAAGCGGAGCAGGATTTGGCAAAGATGCGGTCGGCGAATGAGTCGCTGTGGGCGCGGCTGTTTCCGTGGCTCACGTTTTTCACAGGAATCGGCGAGTTTATCATACTTCTCGTGGGTGGCTATGCGATTTTGCGTGGCGACATGAGTTTGGGCGTGATGATACAATTCACGATGTTTGTGGGCTTTATCTATGGGCCGTTGCGGATTTTGGTGTCGTTCCCACGCTGGCTCGGCGAGGCGACAACGAGCATGGTCAAAGTCTTCGAGTTGCTGGACGAGGAGCCCGACATTGCCGAGCAGGAGAATCCCAACAATGTGCCGATTGCGGGCGGCGTGAAATTCGAGGGCGTTTCCTTTGGGTACAAATCCTATGAACCCGTGTTAAAGGCTGTAAATATCGACATCAAGCCAGGCGAGATGGTGGGGCTGGTCGGCAAATCGGGCGTGGGCAAATCGACGCTGATTAACCTCGTCATGCGGCTGTACGACCCGAATGTCGGCGCTGTCAAGATAAACGACACCGATATTCGTGAGATTTCGCCAAATTATTTGCATGAGAATATCGGCGTGGTTTTCCAGGATTCGTTCCTGTTCGCAGGGACTTTTTACGAGAATATAGCGTATGCCAAGCCCGATGCGACTTACGAAGAGGTAATAGCGGCGGCGAAGGCGGCGAACGCCCATGATTTCATTGTCAAGACGGCGGACGGTTACAATACGTTGATAGGCGAGGGCGGCGAGTCGATTTCCGGCGGCGAGCGGCAGCGGCTGTCGATTGCGCGCGCGATTATCAAGAATCCGCAGATTTTGATTTTGGACGAGGCGACCAGTTCGCTCGATGTGGAGACGGAGGCGGCGATACAGGCTAGTTTGGACGGCCTTATCAAGGGACGGACTACGATTGCGATTGCACACAGGTTATCGACCTTGCGGAACGCCAGTCGGTTGATTGTGCTGGATAAGGGGACTGTGGCGGAGGTTGGCACTCATGCGGAGCTGTTGCAGAGCAAGGGGATTTATTATAATTTAGTGATGGCACAGCGGCAGAGTGCGGCTAAGGCTTGATTTGGGGAACACAAAAACGGCGAGTTGGTGGCGATGATTGGGAAATAGGATATATTTGCATTTTATTTTCGCATATGCTACAATTACAATAAAAATCAAGCGAAAGGAGATTCAACATGAACAAACAAACCGAATCAAAAGGAGCAGAATCCGCAGGCACTGTACAAGGCAACGTAAGTGCGGCGAGCATCGCCTACGGACTGGACAAATTCGCCACCCCAAGAGGACACGGATTTGCGGCGGAACGTGCGAACCATTTGAGAGACAAAATCTCGGGCAAAAACGCCGAACTAGTGGGCGACAACAACGCCAAACACGGAGCCGACCGCATAGTTGACGGCGTGGCTATCCAGTCGAAATATTGCAATTCTGGCTCAAAATGTATTTCCGAATGTTTTAAAGACGGGCAATTCAAATATTATAACTCGGACGGCTCGGCTATGCAGATTGAAGTGCCGTCCGACAAATACGATGCCGCCGTGAAAGCCATGGAAGAGCGTATTCGCAAAGGGCAAGTCAAAGGCGTGAGCGACCCCAACGAGGCGAAAAATTTGGTAAGAAAAGGACATTACACCTATGAACAAGCCCGCAATATAGCCAAAGCGGGCAACATCGATTCTATTGCTTTTGACGCTGTAAACGGCGTAATTGTCGCAAGCATTACCACTGGCATAAGTGCCGCCCTCTCCTTTGCGACTTCCATTTGGAACGGCGAGGATTTTGACGTTGCCCTTAAAAATTCCGCCATTGTCGGGCTGAAAGTGGGTGGTACGACTTTCGTAACGGTCGTGCTGTCGTCGCAACTATCAAAGGCTGGGCTGAACAGTTTTCTCTTGGGCAGTTCCCAGCAACTCGTCAAATTGATGGGTCCGAAAGCCTCGGCGGTCATCGCAAACGCCTTGCGGACGGGTGGCGTTAAAATCTACGGTGCGGCTGCCATGAACAATGTCGCTAAATTATTGCGTGGAAACATTATTACGGGTGCAATATCGATTGCCGTACTTTCCAGCGTGGACGTGGTCAACATCTTCCGTGGGCGGATTTCGGGAGCACAGCTGTTTAAGAATATAACAAGCACGGCGGCGGCTGTGGCGGGCGGAACGGCGGGATATATCGGCGGTGCGGCGGCTGGTGCGGCTCTCGGCACGATGATTTTCCCAGGCGTGGGTACGGTCGTTGGCGGAATTATCGGAAAATTCGGCGGTGCGTTCCTGGGCGGCAGTGCCGCAAGCAAAACCGCTAACGCTGTAACAGGTGCTTTTATCGAAGACGATGCCGACGAGATGGTCGCAATTATAGAAAAGCGTTTCGTGCAACTGTGCGAAGATTATTTGCTAAACGAGAAAGAAGCCAAGGAGGTTGTCGACTCGTTGAGTTCGGCATTATCGGGCGGCACGTTAAAAGATATGTTCGCAAGCGGCGACAGAGAGGATTTTGCGGACGATTTGTTGCGGCGGAAAATAGAAGACGTGGTTTCCGAACGCCAGCGGATTGTTTTGCCGTCCCTTAGACAGCTGAATGACGGCTTGCGTGTTGTTTTGGAGGATATAGCTGATAGTCAAAATGTTGCCTTTTAAAGGCTTGATTTTACCTCCTTATCTTAAAGAAAGCCACCCGCTGCCGCAAAACCTCCGCCTGCGAGTTCAACTCCTCCGCCGCAGATGCCGACTCCTCCGCCGATGCGGAAACATCAGTTACAACCCCCGCTATCTCCGTTACCCTTAAATTTACCTCGGTAATCGACTCCAACTGCTCACTAGAAATATCCGCTATCTCCGAGATAAGCCCCGATATTTCGCCAATATTCCCCTCTATCGTGTCAAACGCCGATACCACAAGGTTTGATGCCGATAACCCATTGTTTACGTGCTGCGCATCTTCTTCTATTATCCTTGTCGTCTCCAATGTGGCATTTTGGCTTTTGCCAGCCAAACTACGCACTTCGTCCGCTACCACCGCAAAACCCTTGCCGTGTTCGCCAGCCCTTGCCGCCTCAACGGAAGCGTTTAACGCCAGCAGGTTCG
>WRKH01000240.1 GCA_009778175.1 Turicibacter sp. | reverse complement strand
CTTCCAACACTCCCTGCGTTCTATCCTCAAAATTAACTCTCATAAATCTTCTCCTTTTTAGCCTCAAAACCGTGGGGGCTTTGCCCCCACACCCCCACCAGGGCGCGCCCTGGACTGCACTTTCGCTATTTTTGGGTCGTGGTTTCCCAATAATTGCTACAAATTTATAGCAATTTACGGAAATCCACGAGCCAAGTAAGACGAAAGTTGGGGGTCAAGGGGGCTTGCCCCCTTGCGGGGTGGTGGGGCAGAGCCCCACGGTCTTAATCTTTAAATAGCCTGAATGGTCTTGGGTGGGCACTTTGTTATGCAGTCGTTGCATAGAGTGCACTTTTGGTAGTCGATTAGGGCTAGTTTGCCTTCTACGGCTACGGATTCGTGTTGGCAGGTGCGAACACACATTTTGCAACCTATGCAGCCGATTGTGCAATGGGCGCGTGTTGTTTTTGCATCGTTTTGTGAACTGCATACAACACGTGTCTTTGCAGCGTGTGGGACGAGGTGGATTATCTTTTTGGGGCAAAGTTTGATACAAAGTCCACAAGCCTTGCACTTTTCGTTGTCAATCTTTGCAATGCCGTCCTCCATAAGAATTGCCTCAAAAGGGCAAGCCTCAATGCAACTGCCGCCGCCCAAGCAGCCGTAAGAACAATCTTTCGAGCCGCCAGCCACAAGTTGCATAGCCGCATTACAATCACGCATACCGAAATATTCATATCGGAAAACGCTCCGACTTTCGCCCCCAGCACAGGCAACAAACGCACTCATACGAGCCGTTTCTTCCACCGTAATGCCCATAATTTCCCCAATCGCCGAAACGGTCTCAAAACCGCCCACAGGACACAATTCAGGTCGTGCATTTCCAGCCACAATTTCATTAGCCAATCCACCACAACCAGGAAAACCACAAGCACCACAATTAGCCCCAGGCAAAGCATCCATCACCAGCGGCAATCTCTCATCTTCCTCAACTTTAAACTTCTTCTCCGCCAAAGCCAGCCCCAACCCCAACAAAGCCGCAATAGCACTCAAAGCCACAACAGAAAAAACCATCTTCTTTTCTCCTTTTTTTAAAATCACGTGTGCCGCTCATGGCAAGCCAAGCTCTCCATCCGCGCACACTTTTACATTATGCAAGCTCGCATATACATCTCATGGAAAGACACGTCTCCGTCTGCGGTCTTTTACGATTGCCTTGTGCAAAACATAAAAAATCGCAAATCTGCCCCTAGACAAAATCCCCGCCAAAAATAAATTTAAAGTTTGTCCACTTTTCAAAGTGGCGGGGTTTGGGGCAGAGCCCCAAGGTTTTAAATGAGGCCGGCGAAACCCATGAAAGCTATTGCTAGGATTCCGGCGGCTATTAGGGAGATGGGCATTCCTTTGAAAGGGGCTGGAATGTTGTTGTGCTCGATTTTTTCGCGGATGCTGGCTAGGAGGACTATGGCGATTGCGAAACCTACACCGCCGCCGATTGCGTGTACTATGGCGGATATGAATGAGTCGTTGAAACGATCCATGTTGATTATGACCACGCCGAGGATTGCACAGTTTGTGGTTATAAGTGGCAGGAATACGCCCAACGATTGGTAGAGCGAAGGGCTTGCCTTTTTTAGGTAAATTTCCACGAATTGTACCAGGCTGGCAATTAGCATGATGAACGCTAGATTGTAAAGGTAGACAATGTCTAGCGGTATGAGAACGAGATTCAGGATAACGAACGAAGCGGCGGCGGCGAGCGTCATAACAAAGATAACAGCGGCTCCCATTCCGACCGAAGTCTCAACTTTTCGTGAAACCCCCATAAATGGGCAAACACCCAAAAATTGCGTGAGTATCAGGTTATTTACAAATACTGCACCCATGAAAATTAAAAATAACTCTGTCATCGTCTATTTCCCCCCTTATTGCGGCCTGCGCATATGATTTACAAGGGCTATCATAAAGCCGAGTGCAATAAATGCGCCAGGTGCCAAAATCATTATAATTGTACGTGGGAAAAAGTCAGGCAAAATCGTAATGCCGAACAGTTCGCCAACGCCCAATAGTTCACGTACCATGCCGAGCAACGTCAAGCCAACCGTAAGCCCCAATCCCATGCCGATTCCATCGAAAAACGAGGGGATAACGGAATTTTTGGAGGCGAACGATTCCGCACGTGCCAACACTATACAGTTTACAACGATGAGCGGAATGAAAATGCCCAAGGCGTTGTTTAGGTCTGGCAAAAATGCCGCCAGCAAAAATTCCAGGAGGGTTACAAAGGTCGCTATAATCACGATAAAGCAGGGTATACGAACGGTGGAGGGTACGAATTTCCGTATCAAAGAGACCACGACATTCGAGCCAGCCAATACAAAAGTGGTCGAAATACCCATTCCCAAGCCGTTCATCGCCTGCGTCGTAACCGCCAAAGTCGGACAGAGCGACAATAACTGTATGAACAGCGGATTCTCATCCACCACTCCACGTTTCAATAATTTAAAAGGATTCACGTCTAATTCTCCTCAATAAAAGTTGTAATATACGCCAACGCCGCATTTATGCCATTTATCACAGCATCGGTGGAAATCGTGGCACTTGTGAGGGCGGCAATTTCATTGGGCCCGCTCGGCATCCGAGTAACGGTCATAGCTTCCGTACGCCCTGCGAATTGGTTCAAAAACGCTGGCGTTGCAATCGCCGTACCAAGTCCAGGCGTTTCTCTATGATTGACAATACTGACCCCAGTAATCACGCCGTCCAAATTAAAGCCGACCATAATATCGACCGCCGCCGCATAACCAGGAGCAGTAGCCGCCAACGCAAAGCCCAACCTATCGCCAGCCGCATTATAGCCCACAATTCCACTAGTAACATTCGGCACGTTTTCGAAAAAAATCTCATCGAACTCATACGTACCATGTATCAACTCCGCTATTATAGCTTGCTGTCTCAACTCCTGCTGAATTCTAATCGGCTCTCTCGTAATATCATAAACAAAGCCCAGCAACAAGGTAGTAACCGCAATCAACAACAACAAAGTCAACCCAGGTTTAACCATATGCATCTCTTTTTCTCCTCTCTACTGCCAAAACCGTGGGGGCTCTTTTGTCAAACCCCCACACCCCCACCAGGGCGCGCCCTGGACTGCACGTTCGCTATTTTTTGTTACCATGGATTTCCATATAATCACTTCAAATTTATAGCATTTGTTAGCAAATTTGCAAACCACCAAAAACCGCTATAAATTTGCGATAACATAATCGGAAATCCACGACCCATGAAAAACGAAAGTTTGGGGGTCAAGGGGGCTTGTCCCCTTGCGGGGTGTGGGGCAGAGCCCCACGGTCTTAATCTTTAAATTTGTTTGGATAAGTCTTTGAAACGGCTGCTGTGGCCGAATTTTCGGCTCTTTGTGAATTTGTCGATTAGGGGGACGCAGCAGTTCATTAGGAGGATGGCGTAGGAGACACCCTCGGGGTAGCCGCCGTAGAGGCGGATTAGGACGGTTATTAGTGCACAACCTATGCCCATTATTATCTTGCCGATTGGGGTTATTGGGGATGAACTGTAATCGGTTGCCATGAAGAATGCTCCTAGCATTAGTCCGCCTGATAGGATGTGGAAAAGAGCAAACTCAAAACCCCAACCGTCGCCCAATAGCCAGGCTAGGAAGAATGTGGTTGCTATGAATGTGAGTGGTACGTGAGGGGTTATTACCTTTTTGAAAATTAGGAAAAGTCCGCCCAGTAAGATTAGAATTGCACTGGTTTCGCCTAGTACGCCAGCATGATTGCCGAGGAAGAGAGTTAGGAAGTCTGGTGGCGTTTCTGCCATTAGGGGCGTTGCTACCGTCATAATGTCAACGTCTATGTTTAGGTTGTTAAAACCTGTGAAAGCTGGCACGAAACCGCCCGCCATGTGAGGGAGGTAAGCTGCCATTAGGAACGCACGACCTGCTAGGGCTGGGTTTATGAAATTTTGCCCCAGTCCGCCAAAAAGCTGCTTGGCTATGACGATTGCAACGAAACTACCCACTATCGGTAGCCATAGTGGTACGGTGGAGGGTAGGTTGAAAGCTAGAAGTAGCCCAGTAACGGCGGCGCTGCAATCTCGTATCGTGATTTCCTGTCCTGTTAGACGTTGGTAAAGAGCCTCAAAAGCGATTGATGAGGCAACGGTTATTAGAATAACCAAGAGGGCTTTAAGCCCAAAAAAAGCTACACTTGCGACCGCTGTCGGTAAGAGCGCTATGGCAACCAAGCCCATTATGCCAGATACGCTGTGATTCGACCTAATATGCGGTGTCGAAGTTATAATATACTTAGCAGGTTCCATTATTTTTTTGCCCTTTCAGCAAGCACTTCGCGTCTTTTTATTCGGATCGACTGGATTAAATGCCGTTTTGATGGGCAAGTGAACGAACAGCTGCCACATTCAATACAGTCCATACCGCCGCCTTTTTTGAAACTCTCCAAATCGTTCACGAGCGAGAAATGGTTGAGTTCCAGCGGCATGAGATACATCGGACAAGCACTTACGCACTTGCCGCAACGTATGCAGCTTAGCTCTTTCTCAACATTCGCCGCCTCTGCCTTTGTGAGGCATAAAAGCGCTTGGGAGAGTTTTGTCATGGGAACGTCCAACGTGTACATGGAATTTCCCATCATTGGGCCGCCAGCAATGAGTTTGTAAGGCTCTTCCTTAAAACCGCCCACTTGATTTAGGAGATCGATGTAACGCATTCCCATGCGGATTTTGTAATTGCCTGGGTTCTTTGCCGCACCGCCTGTAATAGTAACGATTTTACGCATTATCGGCCGCCCGCGGTAGAGTGCACGATGCACGGAAATTACCGTATCTACATTATTAACAATGCAGCCGATGTCGGCAGGGATACCGCCTGACGGCACTTCTCTGCCCGTAATGGCGTAAATGAGTTGTTTTTCCGCACCCTGCGGATATTTCGGATCGAGGGCACAGACGGAAATATTGCCCTTAAACGGCTCTTTTTGGCACATAGCTTCCATTGCCTGAATACCGTCCATTTTGTTCGTCTCGATACCGACGTAACCCTTAGAGCCAGGGAAAAGCGAGAGCATAATCATAAGACCGAGCAAGATGCGTTCGGTTTCTTCGAGCAGAACGCGGTGGTCGGTGGTGAGGAAAGGTTCACATTCGGCAGCGTTTACGATTATGGAATCGACTTTTTTGCCAGGGGGCGGATTGAGTTTGATGTGAGTGGGAAAGCCGGCGCCGCCTAGGCCGACGAGCCCGGAGCCTCTGATAGTCGCTAGTATTTCATCTTTTGTCATGCTTTTGTAGTCGTAAGCATGATTTATGCCTGGGTCTTCCTCCATAAGACCGTCTGTGCGGATGTAAATAGCTGGCGATGTAAGCCCCGTGGGTAAGAGGGCGGTGTCGAATTTGTCTACCGTACCGGATACCGTAGCGTGGATAGGGGAGGATAAAAAGGCATCGGAGTCGGCAATCTTCTGACCTACCAAGACCCGATCGCCCACTTCCACTACCGGGGTACATGGCGTACCTATGTGCTGGCTCATTGGATAGATCAGCATATCGTCCACATTCGGATTTATCACTTTCGTCTCGAACGCCTCCGAGAAGCTTTTGTGATGTGGTGGGTACAGGCCTTTCTTAAATGTTAGTATTTTCATTTTTTTATTATAGCATAGTTTTTTTGGGTTGTAAAGGGACGGCTAGGCAAAATGTGAAAAATTTTCGCCATTTTTTGTCGTTTTTTAGTAGGGGCGGATATTATCCGCCCGCAATCCCCAAATCGCCGAAATCACGGGCGAGTATTATCCGCTCGCATTTTTATTAAATCGATATATTTGCAAAGTTGCATATCGATGTGTTATAATATAGAGAGCCGATATTTTGGCTGTGTTCGTAAACAATGTCAATTTTATGGGTTTGCTTTTTGCAAAAAGCGGGCAAAGATTGAGATTTAGGAGGAAAAAATGACGGAAAACGTAAAAACACTGGCAATTAGAGGAGGAGAGGGCGGCTATCTCGCACTAACATGGGACGATTCCCATACTGTGTTGGTGGATGCGGGCTACCCCAATGACATTGCCGAAATTGAAAAGGCTCTAAACGAGGCGGGGGTCAAATTGGAAGAAATTACCGACCTCTTTATCACGCACCACGATTTGGATCATCTGGGCTGTGTGCCAGAAATTAGACAGAAATCGCCGAATTTGCGTATCTACGCCCATCCCGATGAAGCTCCCTACTTGGACGGTCGTCAGTTGCCTATCAAGGTAGCCAATATGCTAGAAAGATACGACAAGATGGACAAGGGAAGTCAAGAATTTTGTGATTTTTGGCAGGATTTTTGCAAGAAAAACCCTATTGAAACACAACCCGTTCACGATGGGCAAATTTTGGATATGTGCGGCGGAATCGAGGTTATACACGTACCTGGACACACTCCTGGGCATATCGTCCTGCACCTCAAAACCAGCGATATAATTGTATGCGGCGATGCTGCTAATGTTAAAGATGGAGTTCTCACGGGAGCTAATCCCGTGTATACCAACGATATTCCACAGGCTGCCGAGTCGTTTGAAAAGATTAAATCATACAATGCAAAGGGCTATATTACCTATCATTGCGGATATTTGGAGGCAAAGTAAAATAGAGGGGAATACAATGGCATTAAGCAACATATTAGAGGACAAGATAGCAGTAATAACAGGCACATCATCGGGGATTGGCGAGGCGATAAAGACAGCCTTTCAAGACCTCGGGGCAAGGGTGGCGGATATTAGTATGTCAAACGCCAAATATATCTGCGATGTGTCGGATTTTGGGCAAACAAAGACTGTTTGCAAACAGATAACAGAAGATTTTGGCGGCGTGGATATTTTGGTAAATAACGCAGGTATCACGCAGGACTCGCTACTGCTAACCATGAACGAAGAGGATTTCGATAGGGTTATCGCCGTCAATTTAAAAGGGGCGTTTAATCTGACAAAGCATTTGGCTCGCCCATTGCTAAAATCATCAGCGGGGCGGATTATCAATATTGCCTCCGTCGTCGGATTACATGGAAATATCGGTCAGGCGAATTATTCCGCCTCAAAAGCGGGGCTTATCGGCTTTACAAAAACCATGGCGCGTGAATTTGCAAGCCGCAATGTTACGGTAAACGCCATTGCCCCTGGTTTTATCCAAAGCAAAATGACCGAGGCGATTCCCGCCTCGACAAGGGATAAAATCGTTGCGAATATCCCGCTTGCCCGTATGGGAACGGCGGACGATGTTGCAAATGCGGCTATTTTCCTTGCATCGGATATGGCGGCGTACATGACGGGCACGGTTATACAGATTGATGGGGGGTTATTTATATGAAAAGGGTTGTAATTACTGGACTTGGCTGCATTACCCCCGTTGGGAATGATGTGGAGACATTTTGGGGGGCGATTACGGCAGGGAAACACGGATTTACCTCCGTAACCCGTTTCGACAATGCCAACATGAAAGCAAAAGTTGCGGCGGAAGTTAAGGATTTTAATGCCGAACTCTATCTGCCCAAGAGCGATTTCAAAAGAACCGATCGGCATCAGATGTTCGCAGTAGCTGCCGCCACGCAAGCCGTTGAAGATGCTGGCATACAGGGGGCGGTAGACCCTTTACGGTTTGGTGTATACGTTGGGAGCGGAATCGGCGGATTGGACACAATGGTAGCGCAGGCAGAGGTAATGACTAAAAGAGGGGCTGACAGGGTTTCGCCGTTTTTGATACCCATGATGATAGCCAATCTAGCGGCGGGGCTTGTGGCGATAAAATTTAATGCAAAAGGGGCAAATTTACCCCTCGTATCCGCTTGTGCCACTGCCACACATTCGATTGGCGAGGCTTTTCGAGCGATAAAACACGGCTATGCCGATGCTATTCTAGCGGGCGGGGCAGAATCCTCATTAAACGCATTGGGAGTGGGAGGTTTTACGAGTGCTCAAGCCCTTTCGACCTCTGCCGACCCCGATAATGCTTCAATGCCTTTCGACAAACGCCGCAATGGTTTTATCATGGGCGAAGGGGCGGGAATTTTGGTGTTGGAATCATACGAACACGCAAAGGCTCGAAATGCCAAAATATATTGCGAGATAGTGGGTTATGGCAACACCTGCGATGCGTATCATGTAACAGCCCCGCACCCCAAGGCGGAAGGCACTGTAAACATGATAAAACAGGCGTTCCAAGAGTCTCAGCTTGCCCCCGATGAAAAGCTATACATAAACGCTCACGGCACATCGACCCCGCTAAACGATGCAACCGAGACTTTAGCAATAAAGCGAGCCGTAGGCGAGCAGCTGGCATATAAAATCCCGATAAGTTCCACAAAATCAATGATAGGGCATTTATTGGGTGCATCGGGCGGGGTAGAAGCAATAGCCGCTGTAAAAGCCCTAGAAATGGGGATTATTCCGCCAACCGCTAACTATAAAGAACCCGACCCTGCCTGCGATCTCGATTATGTGCCGAACACCGCTCGCCCCTACGCCATCGATAAGGCTTTTTCAACATCCATGGGCTTTGGCGGCCATAATGCGGGTGTTCTATTCACTAAGCTATAGCAACAAAATACAGATTAGAGGAGGGCTTTCATGAGCCAAAAAACGGAATTAATAGGCGAATTAGGTCAAATAATGGAAAAACACGGCTTGACTAAGATAACCTTGATTGAAAAGGAGCTGTCGAGCAATGAGATAATATTGGAGCGGGGTACGGGCAAGCAAGAGGTTCGCAAAACAACGGAGCTTACGGCAACGATAGAACAACAGCCACAGACAGAAGATGTTCAAAAGTCGCCGCATAGCGAGGTAATAGCACCCATGGTCGGCGTTTTCTACACTGCTCCATCTGCCAATGATGCACCTTTTGTAAAGATTGGCGACAATTTCCAAAAAGGCGATACATTGTGCATTTTAGAGGCGATGAAATTGATGAACGAAATACAGGCGGACAGAGACGGCAAAATCATCGATATTTGCGTTGCAAACGGAGATGTTGTGGAATTTGGGCAGATTCTTTTCAAGGTACAATTCTATGATTGAACGGAATGAAATAATGAAGCTTTTGCCGCATCGTCCACCGATGTTGCTAATCGATTGCGGCGAGCTAAAGGAAGGCGTATCCATCTGTTACTATACTGTGAGAGGCAATGAATTTTTCTTACAAGGGCATTTTCCTGACAATCCAGTAGTACCTGGTGTGATACAATGCGAGATGATGGCTCAGGCATCCTGTTTATTATTTGCGAGAAACGAGCAATCCATCGACAATCCAAAGACCCCCTATTTAACGGGGCTTGACAAAGTAAAATTCAGGAGCAAAATCGTCCCAGGAAACCGCATTGAGCTAAGGAGCGAGCTAACAAAGCAAAAAGCCCCATTTTACTTTACAAAATGCTCAGCCAGCGTAGACGGCAAATTAGCCTGCACAGCCGAAATTTCTTTCGCACTAATATAAAAAGACAAAACCGTAGGCTCCGCCCCACACCCCGCAAAGGGCGCGCCCCTTGACCCGCTCATTCGTTTTTAGTGGCTCGTGGATTTCCGATATGCTGTCGCATATTTATAGCGATTGGATAGTGGTGAGAAAAAGACCTCAAAAAATTTGTAGCGATTGGGCAACGCCACGACCCAAGTAAGACGAAAGTTGGGGGTCAAGGGGGCTAGCCCCCTTGCGGGGTTTGGGGCAGAGCCCCAAGGTTTTAAGGAGGTTGGGAAAATGTTTTCTAAAATATTGATAGCTAATAGGGGCGAAATAGCAGTTAGGGTGATTCGTGCCTGTAAGGAAATGGGAGTTGCAACGGTTGCCATCTATTCGGAAGCGGATGCTAAAGCGTTGCACGTTAGTTTGGCAGATGAAAGCTGCTGTATCGGTGGCGCACTGCCTCGAGATAGTTACTTGAATATGAATAATATAGTGATGGCGGCAAAGAATTTTGGAGCAGAGGCAATACACCCTGGCTATGGCTTTTTGTCCGAAAACGCCACATTCTCAGATTTGTGTAAGGAGAACGATATAATCTTTATCGGCCCCGCAGGGGACGTTATCTCCAAAATGGGCGATAAAAATATTGCCCGCAATACCATGCAAGCGGCGGGAGTACCCGTTATTCCTGGCTGTGAATTGGTGCAGGACGTGGAGCAAGCTAGAGAAGAGGCAAAAAAAATCGGCTTCCCGTTGCTGATAAAAGCAAGATCTGGCGGTGGCGGCCGTGGTATACGGCTTGTTGCGGCGGAAGACGAACTGGAAAGTGCCTTTCAAATGGCAGTCAGCGAGGCGATTTCTGCCTTTAACGATGGCTCGGTCTATATGGAAAAATATATGCCCAATGTGAAACACGTGGAAACACAGATTTTGGCGGATAATTTCGGAAATGTGGTCTGCCTGGGCGAACGGGATTGCTCCATACAGAGGCGAAACCAAAAATTGGTAGAGGAAAGCCCGTCGCCAGCCGTGGATGACGACTTGCGAGATAGATTGATTGAAATGTCGATAAAGGCGGCGAAATCTGTAGATTACAGAGGGGCAGGAACTTTGGAATGTCTGCTAGATGTGGAAAGCGGCAATTTTTATTTCATGGAAATGAAT